>NZ_JBFAPT010000057.1:0-36499 GCF_040676845.1 Nonomuraea sp. NPDC049504 | reverse complement strand
GGTGCGGTGAGAGTCGCACGCCGGGTTCGGCGGGCGGGTCCGGGAAACGGACCTGGAGCAATCCAGGCACCGCGCCCGGACTCGACCCAACACCTTCACCCAGCTGCACGCCTTCCGCCGCCTACGCATCCGCGAGCGCGGCTGCGCGAATGTCGGCGTGGTTCAGGTGAGGTCGAGGTGGGCCAGCTCCCGGCGTGACCGGATGCCGAGCTTGCGGTAGGCCCGGTAAAGGTGGTGCTCGATCGTGCGCGGGCTGAGGAACAGGTGTGCAGCGATCTCCCTGCTGGTGCTCCCGTCCCTGGCCAGACGCACTACCTGGAGTTCCTGGGGCGTGAGCCGGTCCAGCGGGTCGGCGGCCGTCGGCTGGGCTGCCGGCACGGACTCTCCTGTCGCCTTCAGCTCCGCCTCCGCCCGCGCCCGCCACGGCGCGGCCCGCAACCGCTCGAAGGTCTGCAGCGCCGCCCGCAGCGGGGTGCGGGCGTCGGTGCGACGTCGGGCCCGGCGCAGCCACTCCCCGTACACCAGCTCGGTGCGCGCCTGTTCGAAAGGCCGGTTCGTGCGCCGGTGCGCGGCCAGAGCGCGCAGATAGTCGTCCTCGTCGTCACTCAGCAGCGCGTGGCAGCGGGCGCTGACCGCCTCGGCCCATGGCTGGTTCCCGGCGCGTGCCCAGGCTTCCAGGCGGCGCAGGGGCTCCTGGGCCCGTTCGGGCCGGCCCAGCCGCACGGCCGCCTCGACCTGCTCGGCTCCGGCTGTGACCAGCGTCGTCAGGTGGCGCAGCGGTCCTCGAGCCGCGGCCTCGAGCCGCTCCAGCACCCGGTCGTAGCGTCCGTACCCCAGGTCGAGCAGGCAGAGTGCGGTGAGGCCTGTCATGCCTCCGGCGTCCGGCTGGTCGCCGGCGAGCCGGACGCAGCGTTGCTCGTCTCCTTCGATCGCCGCCACTCTGGCCAGCACCGAGTGCAGCCGCGGCACGCGCTGGTGCATCCCGGTGTGGCGCGCCAGCTCGACGGCCTCCGCGATGCACGCCTCGGCGTCACGGTGCCTGCCGGCCTGCACGTGCACTCCGGTCAGATCCTGAAGCACCTGCGGCAGCGCCCCCACCAGGCTCTGCCGGCGCAACCGCGCCACCTCGGCGCCGGCCAGGGCAGCGGCCGCGTCGTCGTCGGCCATGACCATCGCGCAGAAGGCGGCCCACCGGATGGTGGCGCCCTCCAGCAGGCTGCCCGGCGCCTGGCCGGTGACGTCGGGCAGGGGGTGCGCGACGAACTGTGCCAGCAGCGGCAGGCCGCGCGCGTAGTCGTCGTCGACCAGGTGCGCCAGTCCCTGGATCATCGGGTCCTGTGTGCCCATGGCGGTCAGCCGTGCGGCCGCGCCCCGGATCACCTCCGCCTCGCCGCAGATCCAGGCGTACCCAGCCGCCGTGCGCAGCATGGGCACGGCGCGCACCGGGTCGGCAGGGGGGCACCCTTCCAACAGGAGCCGGGCGGCCGACCGGCCCTTTCCCCGCTCGAACTCCACCGCCGCTCGTACCTCGGTCAGCGTGACGAGGGACGTGGGATCGTTCAGCAAGTCCTCGGCCTGGCCGACGAGGGTGGCGGCGTGGTCGGCGTGGCCGGACGACAGCGCCAGCGCCGCCGCCTGGCCCAGCCGGGCGGCCCGGTCGCGCGGGCGCGGGGTGTAGGTCGCGGCCTGTTCCCACAGCCCGGCGGCGGCGGCGAAGGCGGCCCTGCCGTGAGCCCGTTCGCCGGCGCGCGTCAAGGCCACCGCCAGGTCCTCGTCGGGTGACGTCGTCGCCGCGGCCCGATGCCGGAGCCTGCAGTCGTCGTCGGTGGCCGTGTCCGCCAGTGCCCGGTGCACGGCGATCCGCCGCGCCAGCGGTGCGGCCTGGTAGGCGGCGGTGCGGATCAGGGGATGGCGGAAGGCGATGGCAGCGGCACTCACCTCGACCAGTCCGGCCTTCTCGGCCTCCTCCAGGTCCTCCGGCCCGACTCCGAGCGCGTCCGCGGCGCTCAGCAGCATCGGCAGGTCACCACGGCCCTCGGCGGCGATCATCAGCATCATGAGACGGGTCTTGTCGGGCAGTAGCGCGATGCGTGAGCGGAAGGACGCGAGCACCCGGTCGGCGATCGGGATCGGGCCGGCCGCCGCGTGGTAGCGCCTGCGTTCGGAGGAGAACTCGATCAGCGCCAGCGGGTTCCCCTCGGACTCGGCGATCACCTGTTCCCGGGCCGCGGGGGTCAGGCCCCGGTGGGCCAGCACCCGTTCCGCGTCCTCCTGCGACAGCCTCGACGGGCGGATCTCGGGCAGACCGGCGGCGGCGAACCCCTCCTCCCGCGCGGCGAACAGCAGCGCCACCTTCTCCTCCGTCAGACGGCGGGCGGCGAACAGCAGTGCTTCGGCGGTGGCGGGGTCGAGCCAGTGCGCGTCGTCGACCAGGCAGAGCAGCGGCCCGTCGTCGGCCAGATGGGCCAGCAGGGTCATCACGGCCAGCCCGGACAGGAACCTGTCCCGCGCGCCCGAGCCGCCCGAGCCGCCCAAGCCGCCCAAGCCGTCCGAGCCGCCCGAGCCGAGCACCGCCCGCAAGGCGGCCGCCTGTGCCGGGGGCAGGGCATCGAGGTGTTCCTGGACCGGCCAGAGCAGTTGGACGAGCCCGGCGAAGGCGAGATCCGCCTCCGCCTCGATGCCGGTGACCCGCAGGACGCGCACTCCGATGCCGGTGCAGTACTCAGCGGCCCAGTCGAGCAACGCCGATTTGCCGATGCCGGGCTCGCCGCGCAGGACGAGGCCGCCGCTGCGGCCGGTACGTGCGGCGTTCACGAGGTCCTCGATCGCGGCCTGCTCGCCCGCCCTGCCGTACAGCAACCGACCAAGCCTTTCGTGCGGGATACGTAGGGCCGTGCCTACCGGGATACGTACGCGATCCCAGTAGTCCGGTACCGAAACCTTACCGATTCGGCCGGTAAAGGCCCGTTCATACCCTCGTGGCAACGAAGACGATCTCGTGACGAGGAGGATGATCGTGAACGAGCTTTTCACGCCCGTGACCATCGGTGAGCTGGATCTTTCCAACCGCCTGGTCATGGCGCCCATGACGCGGAACAGGGCACGGGGCGGGCTCGTCGGTGAACTGACCGCCGAGTACTACGCCCAGCGCGCCGCCGCCGGCCTGATCATCACCGAGGGCACCCAGCCCTGCGTGATCGGCCAGGGCTACATCGACACCCCCGGACTGCACACGCCGGAGCAGGTGACGGCCTGGCGGCTGGTCACGGACGCGGTGCACCGGCGAGGCGGCCGTATCGCGGTCCAGATCATGCACTCCGGGCGGATCGGCCATCCCTGTCTGTACCCCGGAGGCGAGCTTCCCCTCGCTCCGTCGGCGATCTGCTCCGGAGAGCGGCTCTACACCCCCGAAGGGCTGCTGGATCATCCGACGCCCCGGGAGATGACGCTGGCCGACATCGACCAGGCCATTGAGGATTTCGCCACCGCGGCCCGGCTGGCGATGGAGGCCGGCTTCGACGCGGTCGAACTGCACGGCGCCAGCGGCTACCTGATCCACCAGTTCCTGTCGGACAACACCAACCGGCGCACCGACGCCTACGGCGGTTCGGTGGCAGGACGGCTCAGGTTCGCCGTGGAGGTCGTGCAGGCCGTCACCGACGTGATCGGGCCTGGCCGCACCGGCATCCGGATCTCTCCCGGCATCTCCTACAACGGCATGAAGGAGGGCGACACGGAGATCCTCTACACGGAGCTGGCCCGCGCGCTGGCACCGTACGACCTGGCGTACGTGCACGTCTCGGAGAACGACACCCGCGACGTGACCGAGCTCATCCGCGCCGAGTGGGAGGGCCCGCTCGTCCTCAACCCGCACCCGTGGAGCGGCGAGAAGCCGGCGAACCCCGAGGACGGGATCGAGGCGCTGCGCTCCGGCCTGGCCGACGCGATCGCCTTCGGCCGGCTGTGGCTGGCCAACCCCGACCTGCCCGCCAGGATCGCGGCGGGCGGGCCGTACACCGAAGCCGACCCCAGCACCTTCTACGGCGGCGACCACCGCGGCTACACCGACTACCCGGTGCTGTCCGCGAGCGGGGAGGACTGATGAGCAGCTCAACCCCCGCCTCCTTCACCCACGGCGGAGCGCCCGATCAGCTCGCAGCTCCGGGCCGCGGGGTTCCGGCGGCCTGGCTGGCGCTGCTGGCGGGACCGCTCTCCTTCGGGATCGCCGGGCCCAGCCTCATCCTGCCGGACGCCGCCCGCGATCTCGGGCTGGACCTGGGCGCCGTGACCTGGATCGTCACCGCCTTCGGCTGGGCCATCGCGATCGGCACCCCCTTGATGGCGGGCTTGCAGAGCCACCAGGGCGTACGCCGGGCCCTGCTCACCTGCGCCGCGCTGGTCGCCCTCGGCGCGGTGCTCGTGGTGAGCCTGCCCTCACTGCCGTCGCTCGTGCTCGGCAGCGCGGCTCAAGGGCTCGGCACTGCCGGGTTCACCACGATCGCCATGAGCCTCACCCGCTCGGCACGCTCCATGGGGCTCGTCACGGCCGCGCTGGCGACGGTCGGTGCCACCGCGCCGCTGATCGCCGACCTGGTCGGGGAGCTGCTGTCCTGGCAGGCGGGCCTGGCCCTGCCCGCGCTGAGCCTGCTCGCCGTTCCCTGCGTGCTGCGCCACCGACCCGCCGGGCCGGCGCCGGACGCGCCCTTCGACCCGGTGGGTGCGGTGCTGCTGACGGCGTTGGTCACCGCGCTGGTGTTCGTGCCTCACTCATGGACGGTCGCGGGGACGGCCGCCGTGGCCGCCGGTGGGCTGCTGGCGCTGCACCTACGGTCCAGGCGCGATGGATTCCTGCCCGCCTCGATCGTCCGCGCTCCGGTGTTCCTCCTGGTGTCCGGCCTGGCGTTCCTGCTGGCCGCGACCAACTTCGGCATGATCTATCTGCTGCCCGCCCTGCTCGCCGGACAGGCGGACTGGACCAGCGGCCAGGTGGGAGCCGCCATCCTGGGGCCGCTGATGTTCGGCGGGCTGGCCTCCTACGGGACGATCGCCGCCACCGCGAAAGCGCCGGTGAAGGCCGTTGCCTGGCTCTTCCCCGGGCTGGCGGCGGCAGGCGTGGGGCTGGCGTGCCTCAGCCTCTCGCCGGCCGCCCTCCTCATCGCCCAGGCGCTTACCTCCCTCGCCGCCGCCTCCGGACAAGGGGCGTTCGCGGCACGCGCCGCCGCCGCGGTGCCCGACGGCGCCAGATCGACGGCGATGGGCCAGTTCAACCTCTGCTACCTGCTCGGCGCCGCATTCGGCCCCGCCATCGCCGCCGCGCTCGCCGGCTGACCTCGACGATCCGGCTCTCGGAGTGCGGAGGAACGAAAACTCACGCCAAGCCTGTTCGCCCAGCTCGCCGGTCCGCCGCCAATGGCACCACCGGGCAGCGGGCCGCCTGACCGTAGGCCGCGACCGGATCAACCCGGCCGCCGGCGACCACACTGAGCTCCTCAAGCGTTTCCTGGACGCCTCGCGGAACGGCGATCGGCATCGTCAATCCCGACAAGCTGTCGAGCATCGACCCGGCGAGCGCAACATGACCGCGCTGTTGGGCGGTCTTCCCGAGTCGAGCCGGCGGCCATTCCTTCGACCCGAATCCAACACGAAAGAGAGCACCATGACGACGACACCAGCGACGACCGACAACCCCACCA
Organism: Nonomuraea sp. NPDC049504; assembly: GCF_040676845.1. Taxonomy (NCBI): domain Bacteria; kingdom Bacillati; phylum Actinomycetota; class Actinomycetes; order Streptosporangiales; family Streptosporangiaceae; genus Nonomuraea; species Nonomuraea sp. NPDC049504. The sequence continues at coordinate 30,806 of NZ_JBFAPT010000057.1, read as the reverse complement.
CCGCGGCGAGCCAGGTCACCGTGCTCGGTCTGGGTTCCATGGGATCGGCGATCGCCAGAACGTTCGTCGAACGCGGATATCGCACAACAGTCTGGAACCGGACGGCGAGCAAGTGCGCGCCGCTGGTCGACGTCGGCGCCACGGCGTCCGCCACGGCCACGGAGGCGGTGGCGGCCAGCCCGCTCGTCGTGGTCTGCCTCCTCGACAGTGCAGCGGTCGACGAAGTGCTGGCCTCGGTCGATGACGTGGTCGAGGGCAAGGTGCTGGTGAACCTCACCAGCGGCTCACCCGCCCAGGCGCGCACCAACGAGCGCTGGGCGAGTGAGCACGGCGCCGAGTACATCGACGGCAAGCTCATGGGAGACCCGCCGTATGTCGGCACATCGAACTTCACCGTCCTGCTCAGCGGTTCCCGCAGCGCCTTCGACGCCCACGAGTCGGCCCTGCGGGTGTTGGGCGGCGTCGGCTACCACGGCGAGGACGCCGGCTTGGCCGCCGTGGAGTTCATGGCCCAGGTCGCCATGGGTTACGAGATGCTCATCGGCTTCCTGCACGTGCTCAAGCTAGTTCGGGCGGAAGGGGGCGATGTGACGGAGTTCGCTGAGCGCTTCGTCGGCTCGCTGGCCGCCTATGCGCCGTTGCTGACCGGGATCGCCAAGGCGGTCGCGAGCGGGGAATACCCGCCGGACCTCGGTCCGCTCCGCGTCCAGGCCGCGCTGATGGACGACATGATCGACCACCGGGAGTCCGTTGGCGTGGAAGCCATGCGGATGCGCCAGGTCAAAGAACTGATGGATCGCCGGATCGCCGGCGGTAACGGCGAACAGGGATTCTCGAGCCTGTTCGAGCTGCTGGAAAGGGAAGGCTGAACCGCGTCATGAGCCACCAGGACGAAACAATCCTCCTCTTCCGCAACACCATGCGCATCACCGACGGCCACCTGGAGGATTTCCGCGCTGCCATCGCCCGAGCCGTGGAGTTCGTCCAGCAGCATGGCCCGCAGCTGATGGTGCAGACCTTCGTGGACGAGACGCGGATGCTCGCGCACAGCTTCCAGATGTATCGGGACTCCGACGCGGTCCGCGTGCACTGGAAACTCGCGGACCCGTTCATCCAGGACGTGATGAAGCACTGCCGGGTGGAGCACTTCGAGGTGTTCGGTGAGCCGGACGCCGACGTGGCGGCGGGCCTGCGCTCGTCGCTCGGCGAGCAGACCCCGCTCACGTTCTCCCCCCGCATCGCCGGCTTCCTACGCTTCGGCGTGGCACCTCAGGCGTAGCGGACGCGCCCGCACCCCGCCCCGGACACGAAGCGAAGCTCCCCGCAGCCGCCCCCAGCAGCCGGCAGCGCGAAGCGCGGCCGGGGCTGGACCAATGCCACATGGCTGACCGATGAGTTCGTCGTGCGAATGGCGACCAAGCCAGGAGCTGCCGACTTGCTCCGAGAGGAACGGCTGGTGAGGCTTCTTCCTCCGGAAGTCGGCTATCCCCGCATCATCGATGCAGGCGTCTGGCACGGTCACGAGTGGGTGCTGTCCCGCCGGGTGGCCGGGGAGAACTTGGAAGAGGTCTGGCCGTCACTTGATGACACGGCCCGATCCCGCGCCATCGAGCAGATGTGGGAACGAGCACGTCATGTCCATGGCGTCGATGTGGCTGCTGCCGCACCGCACGCCCGACCTCGATCGCCCTTCTTCCCTCAGAGCCCGGGGGAGGCAACAGCTGCCCTCGATCGGCCCGTGTCGTCGCGCTGCTCGACTTCGAATTGGCCTGCCAACCGGCCGCCTTTGGCCGTTGCACGTCGATGGTGATCAGCGCGGACGGGGCCCGGTCGGCGTCAGGAGGGAACGAGTCGAAGGGTGGTTCCGGCAGTCTCGTACGGACAGGAGGCCACCAGGTGGTCGAGGTCATGCATGGATGGATTCAACGCTGAATCGCACGTGGGTCGCCGCTGCCCCCGGGACCTTGGGGGCAGCGGCGACCCGTGGCAGGGTCAGGTTGTTGCGGGGCGGCAGGTGCGGTCGCCGACGAACACGTCGTCGACGGCCCACCAGCCGGACAGCTGGCCCCGGTAGTGGAGGCGGAGCCGTACGTCGGCCTGGCCGGCCGCGTCCGGCAGCGGGATGACGTGGACGGCGGGTCCAGGAGCGCCGGGGAAGCCCTTGGCCGACCACACGGTCTTCCAGGTACGGCCCCCGTCAACGCTGAGGTCGACGCCGGTCGTGGAGTTGACCGCCGGCTTCAGGTCGTGGGCGAACTCCAGGGTCGCCGAGGTCCGGCCGGTCAGGTCGTAGGAGGGGCTGGTCAGGTAGGTGTCCTGGAGGTGGCCCTTGCCGGAGTGCAGGGAGTCGACGATGGCGAAGCCGCCCGCGCCGCCGGTGTGGTTGCCCCGTCCGCCGGCGTCGGTGAAGACCCAGCCGGGCTGGTGGGCGTAGTTGGGGATGCGGGGGTCGACGTTGGTGACCGTCCAGCCCTTGGGCGCCGTGGTGCCGTCGAACGGCTCGGTGCTGCCGTCGCGGATCACCTCGTAGCCGCGGGCGACGCAGGACAGGGAGACGGTCAGGCCGAGGTCGAGCCGCCGGCCCGTCTCACCCATGGTGATCTGCTGGACGGACGGGTCGTAGCCGGGCTCGGTGGAGCGGGTGGTGAGGGTGTAGGTCATCGAGGGGAGCAGGGACAGGGTGTAGGCGCCGGTGTCGGGGTCGGATTCGGCGTTCCATGTGTGGCCCTTGCCGTCGTCGGCGGTGATCTGCGCGGCGAGCCCGCGGCCGAGGCCGGAGGCGTCGGCGACGGTGCCGGTCAGGTCGATCCGCTCGGTCTGCGGCAGGGCGACGTCCAGGGTGAGGGCGCCGTCCTTGGTCAGGGTGGCCGTTTTGGTGGTGGTCTGGTAGCCGAACGCCTCGGCCTTGAGCTGGTACTCCCCCGCGACGAGGGTGTAGCGGTAGGCGCCGTCGGCGCCTAGGGTGGAGGTGCGGGTGAGCGGGCCGGTGAGGGTGACGGTGGCGCCCTCGACCGGCCGGCCGGTGGTGGCGTCCGTGACGGTGCCGGCCAGCGTGGCGGTGCCCCGCGTGCCGGCCTCGACCAGGGCCAGGGCGTCAAGGCGGCCTTCGCCGTGGACGGCGTTGTCGGCCGCGGTGCCGCCGCAGGTGGTGTCGTCGGTGTCGATGGCCGACAGGTCGAGCAGCAGGCGGGTGGCCGCGGTGTCGCGTACGTACTCGGGGCGGGCCGACCACAGCAGCGCGACCGCTCCCGCGACGTGCGGCGCCGCCATCGAGGTGCCGTTGTAGAAGGCGTAGGAGCCGCCGGGCACCGAGGAGCGGACGTTCACGCCCGGTGCGGAGATGTTCGGCTTGATCTCGCCGTCCTGGCCGGGACCGCGGCTGGAGAAGCTCGCGATCTTGTTGTCGACGTCGTACGCGCCGACCGAGTAGTTGATGATGCGCCCGCCGGGCGATCCTGAGGTCTGGCAGCCGGGGCCGTCGTTGCCGTTGGACCAGATGCCCATGATGCCGGAGGCCGCCCAGGCGAGCTGGATGTCCTCCATGAACGGCTGGGTGGTCAGGCTCGCGCCCCACGAGTTGTTGACGATGTGCGGGCGCTTGGACGCGTCGGGGTCGGCGCCGGTGGAGTCGGTGGGCGCGAGCATCCACTGCGAGGACGCGACGAGGGCCTCCTCCGAGCATTGGCTGGTGGTGCAGCCCTTGGCGGCGATCCAGCGTACGCCGGGGGCGACGCCGATCTGGTTGCCCTGGCCGTCGTCGCCGGCCATGGTGCCCATGGTGTGGGTGCCGTGGGAGTTGTTGTCGCACGGCGCGTCGCTCGGGCACTCGCGCAGCGGGTCGTACCAGTTGTAGTCGTGGGTGAAGGTGCCGTCCGCGTTGCTGCCCCGGTAGCTCTTGACCAGGGCGGGGTGGTCGTACTGGACGCCGGAGTCGATGTTGGCGATGACGATGTCCTCGCCGCGGCGGCCGGTCCGCGCCCACACGTCGTCGGCGTTGATGTTGGTCACACCCCAGGCGAGGCTCGTCGCGGCGGCCGCCCCGGTGGGCGTGCTGCGGGTCGGCTCGGGGATGGTGTACGTGACGGGCGCGCGGATCTCCTCGACCCCGGGTAACTTCGCGATCTTCTTGGCCAGCGCCTTGGAGGCGTTCTTGACGTAGACGGCGTTGGTGACCCAGTACGCCGTGGACTTCACTCCTTCCGCCTTGAGCAGTTTGCGCAGGGGCTCCTGGTCGCGGTCGGCTCTGGCGTGCAGCCGTTCGACCACGTCCCGGCCGCGGGCGGTGCGGCCGGCGATCTTCTTGGCGGGGGCGAGGTCGGCCTTGCCCGACATGCGCACCCAGAAGTCCGTGGTGGGGCGCGCGTCGAAGCCGGCCAGCACCTCCGGCGCGATCACCGGGTCGTCCGCGGCGGCCTGTGCGGGGACGGCGCCCGACAGGGCGGTGGCCAGCAGGGTCAGGGCGCACGCCAGGGCGGGTGACTTTCGGGGAACTCTCATGTCACTTTCTCCCGCAGCTCAGGTGGGCGATCAGGCGGCGCGGCAGCAGCTCCGGGTAGCCGATGTCGGAGGGCTCGGTCCGGGTGGAGGTGCCGGTCACCCAGACGTCGTCGGGGCCGCTGCCGTCCACGTCGTGGAAGATGAAGCCGAACGCCTCCGGCTGCTCGCCCTGGGGCTTGGCCTCCTGCCAGGAGGCGCCGTCCCAGTGCTGCACGTGGAAGACGCCCATGCTGCTGTCGTTGGTGAGGGCCCACAGCTGGCCGGGGGCGGGGGCGTACAGCTTGAAGATGTCGCCGCCGTAGGGGCCGGGCTGGGGTGCGGGGACGGTGGTCCAGCTCTGGCCGTCCCAGTGGAGCAGGAGCGGCCTCGGGCTGCTCTGGCTGCCGGAGATGCCGGCGACCCAGACGTCGTCGGGGCCGGAGGCGTCGAGCGCGTACAGCATTCCTTCCGCGCCGGGGTCGGGCAGCGCGACGTCGGCCCAGGCCGTCCCGTCGTGGCGCAGGACCAGCGGCTGGTACGAGCCTGTCTGCTCGTTCTTCTGGAAGCCGGCGGCCCAGACGCCGCCGCCCGGCACCGCCTTCACCGACGTCAGGGCGGCGGCGGCGCGGCGGGCGGCGGGGTGGTCGACGCTCGTCCATTCCGTGCCGTCCCAGCGCTGGATGAGCGCGCCGCCGGCCGGTCCGTCGACGCGGCCCACCGCCCACGCCTGGGAGGATTTCACCGTGGCGACGTCCGACAGCCAGGCCGGTCCGGCGTCCGGGCTCTGCGACGCGCCCGCCGGGGTGAGCGTCCAGCGGTCGCGGTCGAGGCGGGCCAGCACGCCCGTCCCGTCCGGCTGGAAGGAACCGTGCAGGCTGACCAGCGACCAGCCGCCGCCGGCGGTGAACGAGCCGGCGCCCACCTGGAAGAGGTTCCCGGTACGCGCGGGCACCGGGATCTGGGGGCCGTTCTCGACCAGCTCGCGGCCGTTCCAGCGCAGCGACCTGGCGCCCTCCTCGAGTTGTTCGGAGAAGCGCACGTCGTCACGCGAGATCACGTCGACGTCGACGACGCCCTCGCCGGCGGGCGCGTCGAGCATCGTCCAGGTCGGTACGCAGTCCGTCCGGGCTGCGGCGGGAGCCTGTGTGGCGGAGGTGGCGGCGGTGCTCAGCAGGGCGGTCAGGCCGGCCGCGACGGTGGCCCTGACGGTGACAGTGCGCAGCCGCCTGCGGGGGGATCGTGGTGTTCGCATCAGGGTCCTCCTAGAAGGCGCCGGTGCCGTTGGGGGTGCCCATGCCGCTGGGCCCGTCGTAGCCGCGCGCCGCGGTGCAGATCTTGCCGCCGCCGCAGGCGCCGTTGCTTCCGGCGGTGATGTCGTTCAGGTACTGGGCGGAGGCGTAGAGCCGCCGGCCCGCCGGGGTGGATGAGTCGGTGCCGGCCAGGCCGTACACGCCCGCGATGAACGCCGCCGCGACGGGGGTGCCGGCGGCGGTGCCCCAGCCGCCCAGGCTGGTGCTGTAGACCTGGACCGGGGTGTCGGCGGAGCCCACCGCCGCGACGTCGGCCACGGTGCGCCGGCTGCCGCACGCTCCGGCGGGCTGCCAGGCCGGGCGCGTCCCGTACATCGAGCAGCCGGAGGCGGTGTCGCGCCAGACGGACTCGTTCCAGCCGCGCGTGGTGGCGGAGTCCCGGTAGAGCTGGGTGCCGCCGACGGCGATCACCGACGGGTAGGCGGCGGGCAGGATCTGGCGGCCGCCGTTGTTGAAGCCCTGGCCGGAGGGGGCGACGACGGTGGTCGGCGCGTGGTCGAAGTGGGCGGCCAGGGCGTTCTGGCCGTCGTACTCGGCCACGCCCCACATGGGCACGACCGCGGTGGCGCCCTGCGCGGCGGCCTGGTCGACGGCCGCCGCCATGCTGTCCAGGGAGGGGTCGTCGGCCTGCACCAGCAGGAGCTTGCAGTTCGGGCAGGCCGCCGCGGCGAGTTGCAGCCCGACGCTGCTGTGCACCGCCCAGGCGGGGCTCGGGGCGGGCGGTGTGTCGCCGCCGCGCTGGTTGATCTTCTTGAAGCACGGGAAGTCGGCGTCGCACGGGGGCATGCCGTTCGCCTTGCGGTACTCGGCCAGCTCGTCCCCGGCCGCGGGGTTGTCGTACGGGGTGACGACGGCCACGCTCTGGCCGCCGCCCAGCCAGTCCGCGGGCAGCCGGTAGGCCTCCTGGAGGTCGCCGGCGGTCAGGGGGCCGCGGCCGGCGGTGACGCGCGGCAGCGGCTGGTCGCCGCCTCCCGTGCCGGCGCGCAGGAGGCACGTCGCCGGCCCGGTGTCCTTGGCGTCGCGGGGGCAGGCCGCGCTCGTGGCGGGCGGCGCGGCGGTGGCCCCGGTGGAGGTGGCCGCCGCGGACGTGGTGAGGAGGGTCAGCGGGGCGATCGTGGTGAGCAGCATCGCCGCCACGCCCCCGAGCGTCGTCCATCGATGGGTGCGCATGTCAGGTCTCCCGGTCAGCCGGCGAGCCGGTAGGCACGGATGTTGGTCTGGGTGACGGTGCTGCCGTCACCGGCCCGCGCCTTGACCCGCAGTGACACCCAGCGGACCGGCTCGGAGTACTCCGGATGCGTGATCGGCGCGGTGAACGTGCCGTCGCGCCTGGCGGTGGCGGTCTTCGGAGCCGACCAGGTCTGGCCGTCGTCGTACGACACCTCGACCGTGGCCCGCACGCCGGTGGGCCTGGCCTGGTGCTCCTGGTGCGAGACCCGGAACGCGACGTCGAACCGCCGCCCGGCCCTGGCCCGGGAGTCGAGGTCGAGCGACAGGTCCCAGTGCACGAACAGCAGCGGCAGGAAGGAGCATGGGCGCGTGGTGTCGGCGCACTGCACGGTACGGGGCAGCCTGGCGGCGGCGTCCCGCGGGCCGCTGCGGAAGGTCCACTCGGTACGGCTCGGCGACTGGGCATTGCCCTGGGCGGCGAAGTCCCACACCAGGCGGTAGTCGGCCGGGCGCGGCGCCAGCGGCAGCGACAGCGGCATGGGCCGGTAGGGCCGGGAGCCGCCGGCGCCCAGGTCGAAGGCGAGCTTGCCGTCGCGGTAGAACGTGGTCCGCGAGGCGGCGTACGCCTCCGACGTCGAGTGCAGCGGCGCCGAGTCGGCGAACCCGTTCAGGTAGACCGAGCCCAGCGAGCCCTGCCGGCACGCCAGGCACACCTGCAGCAGGGGTTCGTCCACCTTGCTGCTCGGGCCGCCGATGCCGAGCAGGGTCTCCTGCACGTAGGTGGCGGCCGCCGACGGCGTCCGGGGGCCGAGGTTCCACACTTCCCTGATCTCCTGGCCGGGGCGCAGCTTGCGGCGCTCGCCGAGGATGACCTCGTTGGTGTCGGCGGCCATGACGTGCTGCCAGTACGTCTCGCCTGGCCTGGTGCTGTAGACGTAGTCGACGCGGTCACCGGCGGCCGGCAGGTAGCCGTGGTTCACGTCGGACCACCCCCACGGTAGGAACACGAAGGACCCCCTGGTCACCGGTCCTGGCGAGGCGGCGTCGGAGGCGGTGTTGTAGAGCGTGGAGCGCACCGTGGCCAGCTCCGACTTCCTGACGACCGGCGTCAGTTTGCGCGGGACGGCGTCGCCGTAGGCGAACACCAGCTTGTACGTCGCGCCCATCTCGGGCCCCGAGTCGGCGTTCTCGGCCAGCAGCGTGAAGCCCGTGAACTTGAAGTCGCCCTTCTTGACGCGCTTGGTCGGGGTGACGTAGAGGTCGGGGTTGCCGGTGACCGGGTCGGAGTAGGTCTTCCAGATGAAGCCCGCGAGCAGTCCTGAGGGGCCGATGCCCGTCTCGTCCCCCGCGGCGCTGGTGCGGACGAACGACAGGGATTCGGAGCGGATCAGCGGCGCCCGCGGCGGCGAGGCCAGCTCCGGCCGGTAGCGGACCGCCTTCCTGGCGTCCAGCACCACGCTGGTGTCGGCGCCGACCCGCACCTCGGGCTCGATCACCAGGGCCGTCTCCGACGTGAGGTCGGTGGCCGGGGCGGTGAGCACGCTGGCCATGATGCTGTAGGTGCCTTCCGGCACCATGAACGACTTCTTGCCCTCACCCGGGTAGGCGAAGGCGAAGGTGGCCAGGGCTCCGTCGCTGACGTTCTGGACGGCTCCGATCATCGTGCCGGGTGTGCCGTCCCTGGCGATGGAGTCGACGGTCAGCATGTAGTAGCTCAGCTCCCCGCCGTCCTTCTTGGCGGTGGGCTGGTCGGCGGGTTTGTCGGTGGCCAGCGGCGAGGGCGGCGGCTCGGGGGCGCCGTCGGGGACGGCCAGCTCGATCCGCTCGATGCCGGGCAGGGTGCCGACGGCGTCGCCCTTCGCGGCGCGCCAGGTCTCGGCCAGCAGCCTGCCGAGCGCGGGGGCTTCCTTCTTGGTCACCGTCGCGGTGGCCGCGCTGCCGGCGGCGGCGGTGACGCTGGTGCCGGGCAGGGCTTCGGCCTGGGCACGACCGGCCCGTACGGTGACCGGGAGGGTGGCGCTGCGCTCGTCGTCCAGCTTGGCCCGCACGAGGTAGCCGACGTTGAACAGGCGCAGGTCGATGGTCTTGCCGAGGTAGGGCACCGCTTCTGACGGCACGACGTAGGTGTCGCCGCCGAGGGTGAACTGGGAGAACGTGCCTCCGGCCGGGCCGCCGCCGGGGAGCCTGCTGACCTGCTGGCGGCCGCGCTCGTCGATGTCGACCTGGAAGCGGTCACCGGTCAGCAGGGTCACCGTCGAGGTGCTCGCCTCAGGCGCTGCGGTGGCGGGTCCGGTGGCGGGTCCGGTGGTGTGGGGGGTGGGGTCCAGTGGCGGGGCGGCCGCGGCGGGTGCGGCTCCCGCCGTCAGCGCCAGCGCCAGGCCGGCCGTGACCAGGAGGCGTGCGGAGCCTAACCGGTGGTGGATTGTCATCTCTGTCCCGCTTTCTGACCGCGCCTGTACGGCAGGCGCACGACGTGCTGGTTCACAGCGGCTCGTGTGCGCCGTCGGGCGCCGGCTCGCTCAGGAGGCCTTCATCAGCAACGGCCTCCGGCTCGACGTCGGGTTGGGCGTCGGGCACTGGGTCCGGCACTGCGACCGGTACTGGGTCCGGCACTGCGACCGGTACTGCGGCCGGCACTGGGTCCGGCTCGACGTCCAGTTGATCATTAGACATGAAGATCATGATCAGGCGGACCTGCCGACGTCGCGAGTCGGGAAATCACCCAATTAATGGGGAAAAGCGATCTATGTCGGTGTCTCGTCCAGCAGTCCGTCGGCGGCGGCCGTGGTCACCAGGGCGGTGCGCGTGGCGACCGACAGCTTGCGCATGGCCGCGCTGAGGTGGCGCTCCACCGTACGCGGCGACAGGTTCAGGCTCTCCGCGATGCGCTTGTTGGTCCATCCGAGCGCCACCAGACGGACGATCTCCACCTCACGCGGCGACAGGCGGTCGCCGTACCCCTTGCGCCCGCCGCGCCATGGCCTGGCCACCTCGACCCCTTGCTCGCGCAGCAGGTGAGCGACCCGGTCGGCGTCCCAGCGCGCGCCCAGCGCGGCCAGCTCCCGCTGGCTCTCCTCCAGCACCGTCAGCGCCCGCTCGCGCTCGCCCGCGTCGAGCAGGCGGCGGCCCTGGCGCTCGGCGGCGAGCAGCGCATCGTAGGGGCGGGGCAGCGCCGCCCACATCGCCGCGGCCCGCCCGAACAGGCCCGCCGCCGCCCCCGGGTCGGCGGCGACCATGGCCTGGCAGGTCACGACCGCCGCGGCGGCGGCCGGAGCGTCACGTCCCGCCATCCCGGCGGCGAAGTCCGCCGCCAGACCGGACCGCTCCTGCCTCCGCCCGACGGCAAGCAGCGCGTCCAGGTGGACCGGCAGCAGCTCCGTGGCCCACAGCCACACGTCCTTGCGGGCGATCATCTCCAGCATCGGTCCGGTGATCTCCACGGCGGCCTCCGGCTCGCCGCGTGCGAGCAGGATCCTGGCCAGCGCCACGTCGGGGAAGATGAACGGGTCCGCGTGCCCGCGCGCCAGGCTGGCGGCGAGGACCTCGCGCAGCCGCTGCTCGGCCCGCTGCGGCACACCGCGCGCCAGGTCGAGGCAGCCGAGGATCATGCGGGCCTCCAGGCGGGTCGCCTCGTCGGCCGTCTCCGAGCCGGCCAGCTCGGCCGCCACGTCGTCCAGGCCGTCCCAGTGCCCGGCGTGCCAGGCCAGGTGCGCCCGCGCCAGCCTCAGCACGTCCTCGATCCGGCGGTAGCCCGCCCGTTCCACCAGCGCCGCGGAGGAGTCCAGGTAGGCGTGTGCGTCGTCGTGCCGGCCCCATAACGTACAGAACTGACCGGCCATCAGCCGCCCCCGGGCGATCTCCTGGCGCTCCAGGCGGCTGTCCCCGTCGGCGGGAAGGGCGCGCGCCACGCGCCAGCCGTCCTCCTCGCCGAGGCAGAGCAGCGCCGCGGCCTGGTGGGACAGGAACGCGGCCCGCTCGACCGGCCGGCTGACCAGCGGGAAGAGCCGCTCCGCCCGGCCGGCCCACTCCAGGTGGCGGGCTCGCGGCCAGGCGCGGATCATCGGGTTGGCCAGCAGGAGCATGGCCTGGACGGCGAGGTCGGGCCGGTCCGCCAGATCCGGCATGGCGGCCTCCAGGCCGGCCATCGCGGCCTCGAACTCGCCGAGGTGGAAGCGGAGCCGCCCCAGCCTCAGCCCCAGCTCTCCCCTGGCCTCGGCCGGCAGCCCGGGATGCGCGAGCGTCTCCTCCAGCGCGGCGCGCACCCGCTCCCCCAGCCCCAGCAGCGGCTCGGCGGTGACGGAGACGGCCGCGCCGAGCCGCCTGGCCAGGCGGACCAGGCGCTCCACCGGGTGGTCCGCGGCGGTCAGCAGGTCCAGCATCATCGCGACCGTCGTGTGGCCGTCGCCCGCCTCCATGGCCAGCTCGGAGGCCGCCTCGGCGTAGCGGCACCACTCCTCGACGTCGCCGGACTCGCGAAAGTGGCGGCACAGCCGTACGACGGGAGGGTGCTCGCCCTCGCGCAGGGCCAGGGCCGCGCGGTGGTGCAGCCGGCGGCGCGACGGGATCGGGGTCGCCTCGGCGACCGCGCGCGAGGCCAGAACGTGGTTGAAGCAGAACGCGCCACGGCCGGACTCGCGCAGCAGGCCCGAGGCCAGCGCGACGGCCAGGCCGTCCTGGACGGCGGCCTCGTCGAGGTCCGCTACCGCCGCGATGAGCGCCTCGCCGGCGGGCGCCTCCAGCACGGCGGCGGCCTCCAGCACGGCGCGGGTGGCCGGGTCGAGCCTGGTCACGCGTTCCAGGACGGAGTCGCGCACCGTGGGCGGCACGCGCAGTTCCTCGGTGATACGGCGGCGCCAGCCGGTCTCGGACCGGAAGATGTCGCGCCGGGCGCGCAGCAGGCGTACGGTCTCCTCCAGCGCGAGCGGGATGCCGCCGGTGTGCTCGTGCAGGAAGGCCGCGAAGCGGTCGGACACGTCGGCGGTCGCGAACATCGACTTCACCAGGGCGCCGGTCTGCGGCACGTCCAGCGGCTCCAGCGCGATGCGCTCCCAGGACATGTTCCTGGGCGGGCGTGAGGTCAGGCGCAGCAGCGGCGAGCCCTCGCCGACCTCGAGCGGCCGGTAGGTGACCACGATCGAGCGCGCGGCGCCACGCGAGGTGGTGAGGGTCAGCAGCCAGTCGAGGGTGGCCGTGTCCGCCCAGTGCGCGTCCTCGACCACCAGCACGTCCACGCCGAGCGCGTCGATCAGCTCGCCGAGCGCGCGGAAGAGCCGGTGGCGGGTCTCCTGCGGATCGGGCAGCGCCTCCAGCGCCGGCGGCAGCCACGCCGCCCACTCGGGGAACAGCGTGCGCAGCGCACCGGCGAGCGGGCTCAGCGCCAGCTCGCCCAAGCGGTCGTCGAAGACCCGCAGCCCGTCCACCACCGCGCCGAGCGGGAACGGCTCCCGCAGGGGCGGGCAGGCGGCCATCAGCACGGTACGGCCGCGTAAGGCGGGATCGGCCAGGCACTCGTCCAGCAGGCGGGACTTGCCGATGCCGGCCTCGCCCTCGACGAGCACGAGGGCATCCTGTGACACCGCGGCGACCATCGCGGCCATGGCGTCGTCGCGGCCGATGAGCGCCGGCGGGAGCGCGTCCGAGGGCGACCTGCGCCGAACGTGAATTTCGTTCATCCCTTATAGGTGTATATATCACGTCCGAACCCACAAGGGGGGCCGCGAACAGCCCATCAACGACGTCGCACGGAGCGACGCGCGCTCCGTGCAGGACGACGCGCCGGTCCTGTGATCGAGGACAACGCTCCACGGACCACGTCGCTTCGGGTGGGGCAGTTGGCGGGTGGACCGTGTCGCCTTCTTACGCAAGCGAGTAGGTGACGTCTGCCGGCGCCTGCCGGCCGCCGACGGCCCGCTGCGCTTAAAGGGCCGGACCCGCCATACGGTTCCAGGGCAGATGGGGAACGGCCTGTTCGTGGATCACGCCGCTATCGGTACGGCGCTACCGGAACGAGGCCCGCCGGCCTGCCGGCGGGCCTGCTCAAGGAGCGAGGCCGGCCAGGAGCTTCGCCGTGTCCTCCGGCGACTCCACGGGGAAATGGTGGCTGCCCAGATCGACGAGCACGATGTCGAGCCGGTCGCCGTAGCGGTCGATCGCCTCCTGCGTGATGAGGTCGCGGATCGCGAACACGGTGATCGGCTGCCTCGTCTCACGCAGCGCCGCGTCCATGTCCCAGCGCACCAGGCCTTCGATGGAACGCAGTCCGGCGGGCTGACGCACGGCTGCCATCTTCTCGAAGTAGGCGTCCTTGAGAGCCGGGTCGGTCCCGGCCGGCGAGCCTCCCTCCACCAGGCCCCGTACCCCCGCGGCGAAATCCTCCCTGAACACGCGCAGTATCGCCTCGGCCTGTTCCTCGCTCATCGCCGGGAACAGGGACAGATAGTGCAAGGCGTCGAGGGCGACCACGTGCGAGACCCTGTCGGGCAGCAGCCGACCCACCTCGACGGCGACCGCCCCGCCGAGGGAATGCCCGGCCACGACCACCTTGTCCACCGACTCGGCCTCCAGCACCGCGCCGACGTCACGGGCGAACTCCTCGATCGTCCAGACCTCCCTCGCCGACCGCGACTCGCCGTGCTCGGCGAGGTCGATCGCCAGCACGCGGTGGCCGTCGGGCAGATGGCCGGTCACCGCGTCGAAGTCGCGGCGGTCGCACGCCCAGCCGTGGATGAGAGCCAGAGCCGGTCCTTGCTCCGGGCCGCTGGCCGTGTAGCGGATCGTCGTGCCGCCGGGTCGCCGGACCTCCCGGTTGCGCCTGATCCTGCGGGTAGTTGTCATGATTCGTCCTCACTTCCGGAAATTGTCGGGATACCTTCGCCGGGGCCTCAGTCGCAGGGGGCCGTGGCTATACGGCACTGGAGCCGTAGCTGGTTGAGTCGCAGAACGAAGGCGGAGAAGGTGATCAGCGCGATCGCCAGCGCGTAGATCACGGTGGCCGACCTCAATCCCAGGGCGGTGACGGCGATGCCGCCGAGCACGGCGGGCACGCTATTGCCCAAATAGTTGATGATGTTTGCCAGGGCGAAGACCGCGCCGCGCTCGTGTGGCCTGGCGATCCTGGCGAAAGTGCCGAACGTGGCCAGCACCGACGCGCCGAAACCGATGCCGGCGACGACAGTGCCGGCCGCGGCGAGCCAGGCGAGATTGCCCGCCACCCCGGCGAGCGAGATCAAAGTGCCGACCCCGAGCAGCGCAGCGGCGGGGGCCAGCAGCGAGGAGGCCGGGCGGGAGCGGAGCAGGGCCACCGCGAACGCTCCGGTGCCCGCCAGCAACGTCACGACGACACCGCCGATGAGATGGCTGCGCAGCCCCAGCAGTTCCACAGCGACCGACGGGCCGAGGGAGAGGTACATGCCGGCCAGCGCCCAGGTGGCGATCATCGCCGGCACCAGCGGGACGATGTCCGCGCGCAGGTGTGCGGGCATCGCCACCCGCGGGCGAAGGGAGGCCAGCGCTCCCGGCCGGCGCAGCGACGTCTCCGGCAGGAGGGCCACGACAACCGCCGCCAGCGCCATGCCTGCGAGCAGCAGCGCGTAGACCAGCCGGGTCGGTGCCGGACCGAACTCCACCAGCACACCACTGCCGACGGCGCCCAGAGCCAGCCCGGTCAAAGGCGCCACCGACGTGACCACGCCCGCTCGGACGCGAGCCTGCCGCGGTTCGAGATCGACCAGGGTGGCGCTCAGCGCGGTCGTCGCCGCCCCGGTCGCGACGCCCTGCAGCACCCGGGCTGCCGACAGCACCAACACGTCCTTCGCTACCAGGAACAACACCAGCGCGACCGCCTCCAGCCCGATCGCCGCGGCGAGCACCGGCCGACGGCCGAGATGATCCGACAGCGCTCCCACGACGAGCAACGAGGCGAGCAGGCCGAACACGTAGAGAGCGAAGACCACGGTCAGCACCCATGCCGTGAACCGCCACTGCTGCTGGTAGATCACATAGATCGGCGACGGCGCGCTGGAAGCGGCCAGGAAGAGCACCAGGATGGCGGCCACGGACGAGAAGGCACCCCTCCACGGCCGGCGGTGCGGACCAACGACGGGCGGTGCGGCGCCGGAGGACACGGCACCGGAACTGTCAACAGACATGACTTCCTCGCAGTGATCGTTGCGTTAGTGGCTGCGAACGTACCACAAAAGCAGTGATGACTGCGAATTAAAAGCAGCGATCGATGCAATAATGGCGGCATGCCAGCTCAGAGCTCCCCGCCGCGCACGGACGGTCGGCCCGGAGGCCGCTCGGCCCGGGTCCGGGCAGCCGTCCACCAGGCGGTCAAGGACCTACTCACCGACGAGGCCGGCGATGCGATGACGATCCCCGTCATCGCCGCGCGCGCGGGCGTGCACGCAACAACCGTCTATCGCCGCTGGGGCTCCGTCGCCGAGTTGCTCGCCGACGTCGCGACCAGCCGCTTCTCCGGCGATATCGTGGTCCCCGACACCGGAAGCCTCCGCGAGGACCTGGAACGCTATGCCTACGACCTCGCCAAGGACCTCAGCGACCCGGACACTCTCGCGCTGGTACGCGCCATCGTCGGCACGGGCGGGGAAGGCGCCGGCGTATGCCGCATGGAGCGCCAGCGACAGCTCGAAGCCATCATCGAACGGGAACAGGCGCGGGGCAACCAGGTTCCGACCGTCGAACGCGCCATAGAGGCCCTGCTCGCCCCCCTCTACTATCGGGCCGTCTTCACCGACCAGGCCCTTTCCCCCGAATGGGCGCGTACCCTCGTGTCACACCTGCTGCCGGAATAACCCCCCATGTCGGCGATCTGGGGGAGGTTCCGGCCGCGGCGGTCGGGGCCGACGCTGGACCAGCACGGGTCGGTGAACGCCCGCCGCGCTGCCTGGAGGGCCGCGTCGACGTCCTCGGCGGTGCCGCGCTGGATGCTCGCGAGTTCCGCCTCGGTGGTCGGGCCGACGTTCGTCGATGTCTCGTCGGAAGATCCGGGCCCGCGCCGGCCGCCGATTCACATGAGGCGGTGACCCGGGCGGACGAACTCGGGGACGGCGCGCCGGGCCCCGTGGGCGATCGACGGGGTGGCGGGCTGAGCGTTCGTGGTCATGGCACCGGCTCCTTCCTTTGGGGGCGCCGGGCGAGGCCGCCCAGCGGTCATCACCTTCCTCCGGCCCGCGCCACGCCCGCATCGGTGATGATCGCCTATGCGCGGGAACGGCCGACCCGGCCTGGCAGCACGCGGTCGCGGCGCTTGAGATCGGCTCTGTCGAATCCAAGGAGGCCGCAGTAGACGGCCGTCACGCTGGTCGCCGGCCTGCTCCTGACCGCGTCGGCGGCGTACGCGCAGCACGACCCCGGCCGCAAGCGGGACACCGGCTCGGGGGCTCGTCCGCGGGGGCGGTGGGTTCGCTGTCCTTCAGAGAGGCGGCGTTGGCGGCCAGCCAGTCGGATCGCCAGCCGGCCGGATCCTCCCCGCACGCCTGGACGAACGCCTCCGTCACCGCCCACGACGGCAGCTGATCCCCCGACGCCGCCTTGGACAGGGTGCCGGGCGCGTAGCCGGCCTTGTCGGCCAGCCGCCGGATGGTGAACCCCCGCCCGGCCCGCAGCTCGCGTAATCGCAGAGCGAAGCGCCCGGCTTCGGTGGAGCCGTCGAGTGGCTGCTGCCGTCGGCCGCCGTCCCTCCGTGCCGATGCCGCGGGCATCTCCGATCCTCCTCGAGCGGCGGCCAAGCAAATCCACCCTGTACGAAACACCACCAAGGACCAGATTTGTAGTGGATTGCGATGTTCATTCTGGCGTCACCGACGATCCGGAACGCATTCATCGATGATCGATGAACTCCCCGCATGCACTCCCATGTCCTGTCACGCACCCGCGCCCTCGCCCGGGTCACCGCCGTGCTCGGCGCCGTCCTGACCATCGGGGCCGGCTTACCGGCAGTGGCCCACGCGGCGGATCCGCTGCCCGGAATCGACGGCGGCGGCACCCCCCGCGACCCGTACCAGATCGACACGGCCGAAGACCTGCGCACGGTCGCCGGCGCGATCAACGGGGACCCGGGCGGCTACGGCGGCGCGGCCTACCGGCTGACCGCCGACGTCGACTTCGGCGGAGGAACGTTCGGGGGCATCAACACCTTCACCGGAACGTTCGAGGGCGCGGGTCACACGATCAGCGATCTGACCCTCGTACGGGAGGAGTCGGCGGGCGGCGAGGCCGACCGCCTGGGCCTGGTGCGCCGGCTCAACGGCGGCACGATCCGCGACCTCACCCTCGACGGCGTGCGCGCCAACGCGGGCACGAGCACCAACGGCTGGATCGGCACCGTCGCCGTCATCGCCACCAACGCCACCATCACGGGCACCTCCGTGAAGAACGCGCAGCTCACGGCGACCAGCGCCGAGAAGGTCGGCGGTATCGCCGCCGAGCTGCACAACGGGACCATCGACGACAACCTCGTCACCGGCTCCCTGAGCGCGGCCAAGATGCCCGCCGGCATCGCCGCGTACGTCAACCAGAACTCCCAGGTCCGGCACAACCTGGCGGCGGCCGACCTGACGGTGGCCGCCCCGGGCGGCGACGGCGGCACGCGCGGCATCGACGCGGGCCTCATCGTCGGCTACCCGGGCACGCCCAACGGCTCCGCCTTCACCGGCAACGTCGCGCTGTCCGGCTCGATCGCCTACCAGGGCAGGGCCGACGGGTTCGTGGGCCGCGTCATCGGCTACACCGGCTACGACGGCTGGACGGCCGAGAACAACCTGGCCAACGCCGCGATCACCATCGCCGGGCAGCCGGTCACCGGCCCCGGCACCAAGAACCAGCACGGCACGGACGCCACGGCCGAGCAGCTGGCGCAGCGGACCACGTACGAGGGCCTGGGCTGGGACTTCACCAAC
The DNA here is from genome assembly GCF_040676845.1 of Nonomuraea sp. NPDC049504. Classification (NCBI taxonomy): domain Bacteria; kingdom Bacillati; phylum Actinomycetota; class Actinomycetes; order Streptosporangiales; family Streptosporangiaceae; genus Nonomuraea; species Nonomuraea sp. NPDC049504. The sequence continues at coordinate 12,931 of NZ_JBFAPT010000057.1, read as the reverse complement.
GCCTGGCGCTGGGACGACGCTGCGGGCCACCCGGTGCCGCAGTACACCCAAGCGCTGTTCGGCAGCGGCACCGCGGAGCAGCCCTACGAGATCGGCTCCCCCGAGGACCTGGAGCATCTCACCGCCCAGCTCAACGCGGGCAACGCCCGCTACACCGGCGACAAGCACTTCGTGCTGACCGCCGACCTCGACTTCGCCGGGCGTCAGCCGTTCGGCGGCATCAACCGCTTCGAGGGCGTGCTGGACGGCGCCGGGCACACGATCAGCGGCCTGGTGTACGGCCCGCAGGAGAGCGCCGGCGGCGAGGCCGACCGGCTCGGCCTGGTGCGCCGGCTCGACGGCGGCACCATCCGCGGCCTCACCCTGGCGGGCGTCACGGCCGACGGCGGCACGCGCGCCGGGTTCGTGGCCGGCCTGGCCGTCGTCGCCACGGACGCGACCCTGACGGGCAACACCGTGCTCGACGCCAAGCTCACGGCCACGAGTGCCGAGAAGGTGGCGGGCCTGGTCGCGGAGCTGCGCGGCGGCTCGGTCAGCGACAACTGGGTACGCGCCACGGTCAGCGCGGACAAGATGCCCGCGGGCCTCGTGTCGTACGCGAACAACGGCGTGTCGATCCGCGACAACCTCGTCGAGGCGGACCTCACCGTGGCCGCCGACGGCGGCGCGAACGGCACCCGGGGCATCGACGCCGCGCACGTCGTGGCCTACCCGGGCAACCCCGGCTCGGGCAGCTCGTACACGGGCAACGTCGCGCTCTCCGGCACGATCGCCTACCAGGGCAAGATCGACGGTTTCGCCGGCCGCATCGTCGGCTACACGGGCTACGCGGGCTGGACCGCGCAGAGCAACCTCGCCAGCGGCGCCATCACCATCGGCGGCGACCCGGTCACCGGCCCCGGCACCAAGAACCAGCACGGGACCGACACCGCGGCCGAGGCGCTCGCGCGCCAGGCCACCTACACCGCGCTCGGCTGGGACTTCGCCGAGAAGTGGAGCTGGGACGCCCAGGCCGGCCACCCCGTGCCGAAGTACGTCTCCTCGGCCGAGGCCCCGAACCGCATTGCCACCACCTTCTACGGCGACCCGGGCACGCAGCGCGCCTTCACCTGGTACTCGACGCTGGACACCAGCGGCGCCGCCGTGCTGAGCACGGACCGCGAGTTTCCCGAGGGCTCGGCCACGGTGACGGTCGAGGCGCAGCGCGAGGACAGCGAGGACGGGGAGAGCTTCTTCCGCGCCGTCGCCCGCGACCTCAAGCCCGGCACCACCTACTACTACCGCGTGGGCGACGCGGAGCAGCAGGTGTGGAGCGCGACCGGCACGTTCGTCACGGCGAAGGGCGGACAGGAGGACTTCACGTTCATCGACCTGACCGACACGCAGTCGCAGAACCTGGCCGAGGCGGAGCTGTCGGCGCAGACCATCGCCAAGGCGCTCAAGCACGTGCCCGACGCCGAGTTCGTCATGCACAACGGCGACGTCGTCGAGGCGGGCGACCGGGAGCAGGACTGGAAGGACCTGCTCGACTCCGCCCGCCCGAGCCTGCTGAAGACCACGTTCGCGCCGGCGCCGGGCAACCACGACGCGCACAAGAACGCGTTCGCCGACCACTTCACGCTGGAGGGCCCGCAGGACCAGGACCGCTCCGCCGGCGTGTACTACTCCTACACCTACAACCGCGCGCACTTCATGGTGCTCAACACCAACGAGGGCGGCGCCGAGGGCATCTCCGGCAAGCAGCTCGACTGGCTGAAGGCCGACGCCGAGGCCGCCCGCGACGCCGGCGCCACGTGGCTGGTCCTGGTCATGCACAAGGGCACCTACACCACGGCGAACCACCTGGACGACGGCGACGTCATGGCGATGCGCCGCACGCTCGTGCCGGTGATCGACGAGCTGGACATCGACCTGGTGCTGCAGGGCCACGACCACGTGATGAGCCGGTCCAAGGTGCTGGCCGCCGACCCCGGCGGGGTCCAGGGCGCCCGTCCCGTCGAGACCACCAAGATCACCGAAGTGCGGAACGGGAAGCGCGTCGAGTACGCGGTGGACCCCAAGGGCACCATCTACTTTCTGCCGAACACCGCCGGGGCCAAGCACTACACGCAGGCGACCAATCCGCAGGGGGTGGAGCTGGAGCCGTACCTGCGGCTGTTCGACCGCACCGGTGAGCAGGCGGGCGAGAACTTCACGGCGATCAACGTCACCGCCGACCGCCTCACGGTGAACGTCTACGACATCCGCGAGCGCGGCGTGCCGCGCCTGTTCGAGGGCTTCGGCATCGACCGCGCCATCGCGCCGGTCGACGCTCGGCTCGGCAAACTGCCGCAGGACGTCAAGCTTGCGGACGCCGAGGCGGTGACCGCCGCGCGCGCCGCCGTCAACGCCCTCACCGAGGCGCAGCGCGGCGCCCTGACCGGGCTGAAGCGCCTGGAGGAGGCCGAGCGGCGGCTGCGCGAGCTGGGCGGCCTCCTCTCCACGGACGGCAAGACCGTGGCCTGGGCCGACGCCGGCGCGACCGCCCGCCAGGTGGTCACCGTGCGCAACGACACCGCCTCGGACTTCACCGGTACGCCGGTGCAGCTGCGCATCCCGTCCACGCCCGGCGTCGAGCGGGACGAGCTGGCCTTCTTCGGCGCCGACGGCGCGCCCCTGCCGCACGAGGTGGAGACCTGGCAGCCGGGCGGCACCTCGACCGTGTGGGTCCGGGTGCCGAGCCTGCCCGCCGAGTCGGCGCGCCAGCTGTGGGCCTACTTCGGCGGCGGCGCTCCGGACAACGACCCCACGGACGTGTGGGGCGAGCAGTACTCGCTGGTCGAGCACTTCGCCGGCGCCACCGCGAGCGGCGAGAGCCGTACCGACTCCACGGGCCGGCAGACCGGCCTCGTGGTCGGCGACGCCCTGACCGGCGACGCCTCCGAGCGGGGCACCGGCCAGACCCGGTTCGCGGGTTCGCGCCTGCAGTACCCGGGCGACGTCGGCGGCGGCCACGACCGCATCGCGATCAGCGGCGTGTACTCCGTCACCGAGGAGGACCTGGCCGCGCTGGGCGCGGCGGCTCCCGTGATCGCGAAGGAGAGCGCGACCGGTGACGGGCAGCTCACCTTCTGGCAGGGCGTGCGACCGGCCGACAAGCAGGTCGGCACGCGCCTGGCGGGCAACAGCTTCGAGTTCGGCGACGTCGACCTGAGCCACCGCTTCGACTTCCCCGCCAACGGCAAGCCGCACCTGGTCACCCAGACCTACGACGGCATGACGTACTCGGTGTTCGTGGACGGCCGCGAGGTGCACAGCCAGATGGTCGAGTACCGCAGCACGTTCTCCGACCCGGCCGTGCAGACGACGATCGGCGACGTCTCCACCGACGACGGCACCCTGCGGACGCCGTTCCACGGCCTGGTGGACGAGGTGCAGATCGCGGGCGTGGCGTTCACGCCGGCCTTCGAGTCCTTCCGGTACGCGAACCTGTTCGGCGACGCCGTGAGCTTCGGCGAGCGGGTCGAGCGCGCGGACGAGCGCCTGACGCTGATGGTCGGCACCCCGCGGGCGGGCAGCTCGCTGGAGGCCGGGCTGGTCGAGGTGACCGGCACCGTCAGCCGGCGCGCCGTGCTCACCGCGCGGGTGGCCGGCAAGAAGGTGCTCACCCAGCAGGTCGACGCCGGGCCGTTCACGGTCCCCGTGCCGGTGAACGAGAGCGGCGAGCAGACGCTCACGGTGACGGCCGCCGCCGGCAAGCCGGGCAAGCCCGGCACCGGCGGGCGCGACGTCGCCACCCCGGTCGAGGTGCCGGTCACGGTCAAGGACACCGTGGCGCCCGCCTCCCCGCAGGTCGGCGACGACGCCGAGTCGGCGACCGGGCAGAACCCGGGCGTCACGCTGAGCGCGACACCGCGGACGAAGGACCGCGAGCGGGTGGAGGCCACGTTCCACGCCGGCCCGACCATCCCGCTGACCGGCTCCAACGTCGTGGTACGCACCGGGACCACCCCTGACCGGGTGCCCGACGCGCTGAAGCCGGACAGCGGCACCGTCAGCGAGCAGCTGCTGCCGACGACCGAGGGCACGAACGAGAACCCGTACCAGATCTACGAGATCTCCCTGACCGCCGAGCAGGCGGCGCAGCAGGAGTTCCACCTGACCTGGACGGGCTCGGGCGACGAGCGCACGATCTCGGCCCACGTGTACGACCACACGGCCGGCCGCTGGATCCTGAAGGACACCGGCTCCGACCCGTCCGGCGCGGAGATCCAGCTCGACGTGACCGCCCGCGCCGGCGAGAACGTCGTGTCAGGCGGGCGGCTGCACCTGCTGGTCTGGCGCGGCCTGACCGCGATGCCCGGCCAGGAGGGTGACGACATCGAGTCGATGCCCACCGCCGACCGCTACGACTGGGCGTTCGACCACGTGCCGGACTCCCAGCTGTACGCGCAGGCGACCCCGGACCTCATGACGCACCAGTTCGAGTACGTCGCCGAGGTCGCGAAGGCGCGCAAGACCAAACTGGTGCTGCAGTCGGGTGACTGGGTCAACCGCGAGTACCTGTCGCAGGAGTATCAGTGGGTCAACGCCGAGCCGTCGGCGCGGGCTCTGGAGGACGCGAAACTGCCCTACATGATCTCGTGGGGCAACCACGACTACTCCGATGCCCGCAACGGCCGCGTCATGCTGCCGAAGTACTTCCCCATGGAGCGCTTCGAGAAGAGCCTCGAAGGCAGCCCCTGGACGTTCGGCGGCAGCGACGGCATCGACAACTACTACTACACGGCCGAGATCGACGGGGCGAAGCTGCTGCTGCTCACCGTCGGCTTCTTCTCCGCCGACAACGCCGATGACGCCGGGCTGGCCTGGGGCAGGAAGGTCATCGAGGCCCACCCGGACCACGCGGTGATCCTGGCCAACCACAACTCGGTGAACCAGGGCGTCAACGGCTGGTCCAACGGCAACGTCACCCAGGCGCTGATCGATCCGTACCCGAACGTCAAGCTGGTGCTCGGCGGCCACATCGCCGGCACCGGCGTCGCCTGGCGGCAGACGGCGGGCGGCAACCGCGTCTACGGCGTGCTGACCGACTACCAGTCGCGCGTGTACGGCGGCCAGGAGTACCTCAAGCACATCAGCGTCGACGCCGAGAACGACCTGATCTACTTCAACACCTGGTCGCCCCTGCTGGGCAAGGCCACGTCCGACGGCAACTGGCACCACAACGTGCCGGCGGGCGCGATCCCCGGCTTCCACGGCGCGGACTCGGAGAACTTCGCCCTGGAGATCGACCTCGGCGGCACCACGAAGCGGACCCTCACGGCCAAGGCGCTCACCGCCGCGGCCGGCGCGCGCCGGCAGGTCGGGGACGTGCGCACCGCGGTCGGCGCCGAGCAGGTCTCGGTGGTGCTGAACGGGCTCGAGGGCGGCGGCTCCTACGAGTGGTACGCCGAGCTGCGCGACGCCGCGGGCCACGTGACCCGCAGCGCCGTCCGCACCTTCACCGTGGACGCGACGCCGTCGCCGCCCGGGTGGGACGCCGAGACGGTCTACACGGCGGGGCACGAGGTGACCTACCGCGGCGCCGTCTGGCGGGCGTCGTGGTGGACGCGGAACCAGAAGCCCGGCGACCCGTACGGGCCGTGGCAGGAGATCGCCACGACCGCCGACGGCACCGCCGTCTGGACCGCGAGCCGCATCTTCGTCGCCGGTGAGGTGGCGGAGCACGACGGGAAGCGGTACGAGGCCACGTGGTGGACCCGCGACCAGGAGCCGGGCAACCCGCACGGCCCGTGGCGGCCACTGAGCTGACCCCGGAGTGAGAAGGTGGGCGTGACCGTCTCGGCGGTCACGCCCATTCTCGTGCGGAGCGCCACCACCGATTACGAGCCAGAGCCGGATAAGAGCCAGAGCCGTTGTTCTCACAGTCCCGCCGAGCTGGACGACCACGGGCGCGCGCCGGTAGTGGGCGGCCCCGGTTTCCCGGGGTACGAGCACTCGGGCGTCCCGTTCACGCGACCATGAGGTAGGCGAAACGTCCGATCGGTCTGACCTCGATCCGGACGTACGCCGTCGGCACCCCGTGCCAGATGGTCGTCGTGCCGCTGAGGTTGTACACGGTGCCATTGGCATAGAACGGCGGGTCCGCGCCGTACCGGCGCCATTCGACGGTCACGAGCCCGTCGCCCGGCCGGTGGGTGAGGTTCATGGCCCCGAAGCTCGGGCCGTTGTACAGCGCCGTCCATATGGATGGGTCGCAGAGTGCGTACTGGGTGGTCGTCATCGGAATCACTGCTCCGGCGTCGGTGTCGCACTGGCCGGCGTGGACCGCCGCGCCATCAGCGCCGAGCTCTCGGCGCGGCACCGCAGCAGCGCCATGTAGAGCCGCTCCGCCAACTCGCCCGGGTGGTTGATGGGAAAGAACTCTTGGGGGACGTATCGGCTTATCGCCGCGGCGGTGATGTGATGCCCGGCGGCGCTGAACTTCTTGCCGGGCAGCAGGCGGGCGATGGTCGCGTGACTCGTGATGGGATAGACGACGCCGTTCTTCTCCGCCAGCTTCACCGCCAAGGCGCAGATCCTGAGTTCGGGGACGACATGCAGGGTCAGGTCCAGAACGTCGAAGTCGGCCGGTTGGAAGGTGATCTGTTCGCCGGGGAGTTTCCAGTTGGGGGGAGGCTTCTGCGACAGACCGCTGGAGAGGGGCGCTGGATCGGCCGAGGCCGGCCTCGCGGTCACCCCGGCCAGGCCGATGGCTCCGAGCCCGGCGGCCGTGCCCGTTCTGATCATGCTTCGGCGGGGCATCGATCCGCTGCTGTCTTTCTCCATGTTTCTCCTTGAGATTGGTGCCAGACGCAGGTGCGTACCGCGCGAGATGGATTCGCGAATTCGATCAGCGCCTGAAGGGGCCTGCCGGATCAACGGGTGAGTTCGGTACACCCAGGATCGGATTGGGCCGCTCATGCGGGCATCGGGGGAACCACGGATGTTTAGGGCGCCACACCACGCCGAATGAGGTCGCGGCGGGACATTCGCAGCTTCGTGTACACCCTGCTCAGGTGAGTCTCCACGGTTCGGACGGTGATCGACAGCCGTTCGGCGATCTCGGCGTTGGTGAGTCCCTGGGCGGCCAGGGTCGCGGTCCGGGTCTCGGCAGGGGTCAGCGCCTGGGGGTCAGTGGTACGGCGCCGGCCGTCGGCACGGCGGAGTTCCTCGTGCGCCCGTGCGGCCAGCCACCGTGCCCCGGCTTGGGCGGCCGTGGCCGCTGCGTCGGCGAGCATCGGCCTGGCCCGCGCGGGCCGGCCGGTCCGGCGCAGCCAGGCGCCGTAGAGGAGCTGGGTCTCCACCTTCTCGAAGGGCTGGTCGGTGGTGTCGTGCAGGGCGAGGGCCGTCGCGAACTCGGCCTCCGTCACGGCGGGGTCGTCGGCCAGGAGGGCCCGCCCGGTCGCGGCCGCGATCCGCGGCCAGACGCAGGGCAGCGATTCCGAGACCGCTTCGAGCCGCGCGACCAGCCGCTCTGCTGACTCGCGCCGTCCGATTCTCGTGTACGCCACGGCGGCGTCCCGTGCGAAGGGGACCAGGCACGGTTCGAAGATGCCGACCCGCTGGGTCGTCTCGTCGAGCAGGTCGAACTGCGCGCAGGCCGTGGCGAGGTCGCCCTCGTGGAGGGCGCGGCGGCCCCGGACGTACCAGACGACGATCAGGGTGCCGACGTCACTCAGGTTCGACGCGCTGCGCTCGACCTGGGCGCAGCGTCGCTCGCACTCCTCCAAGTCGCCCGACAGCAGCAGGAGCCAGGTCTGGGCGGCGGCCACGTAGCGCTCCGAGATCGGGGCCAGATCCTTGACGGCCCGGGCCTGCTCCACGCTCGCGAAGGCCTCGCGGAGCCGGCCGACGCGCACCATGAACTCGGCGCGGGAGGCGTACAGCATGCTCAGGGTGCCGATCGCCCCGGCGCGCTCGGCGGCGGCGATCACCCGGGTGAACGCCTGCTCGCACTCGTCGAAGCGCTCGGCCCACTTCGCGGCGAAGGCGTGGTTGCTCAGCGCCCCCCAGGTGCCCTGCACGTCGGTCAGCTGGGCCTCCGGGTCGTCCTCGATCTCCCGGGCCGCCCGCACGACCTCGTCGAGTCCGGCCAGGTCGGCGCCGAGGTAGGCGATGTAGCCGTGCGCGGAGGCGACCTTCCGGCGCAGGGCCGCGCCGACGCCGGCCGCATGTTCCCGGGCGTGGTCCCGGGCCCGGGCGGCGAAGGGGAGCGCCCGGCTTCCGTGGATCAGGTGCTGGAAGTTGGCGTGGTCGAGCAGCGCCTCGACGGCGATCGAAGGGGCTCGCTCGGCGGCCAGTTCGGCGGCCCGGTCGAGGTCGCGTTCGGCCTGTCGATGGTCGCCGGTGAGGAAACCGGCGCGGCCTGCCATCCAGGCGGCCTGCGCGGCGGTTTCCACGTCGGCGGCGGGATGGCGGGAGACGGCCCCGAGCAGCGCGACCGCCTCAGCGGCCCGGCCGACCGCCATGAGGGCCTGGCCTGCGGCCAGCCCCAGCTCCGGGTCGGCGTGGTCGCCGGCCAGGCGATGGGCGCCCGCCAGGTAGCGCGCGGCCGTCTCGGTCGCTCCGGCGGCCAGTGCGTCGCGGCCGACCCGTTCCAGCGCGGCGACGGCATGCCGGTCGCCGGCCAGGTTTCCGCGCAGCGCGTGCTCGGCCGCCTCGGCCCGCGACCCCCGCCGCATCAGCAGGGCGAACGCCAGCGCGTGCAGCCGTAAGCGAGTCGAGGTCGGCATCTCCTCGTAGAGGATCTGCTGGAACAGCGGATGGACGAACTCGACCCGCCCGCCGGGAGCCTCCCGCAGGAGGCGCTCCCGCTGGAGACCCGCGACGGTGTCGTCGCCCGCCTCGGTGTCCAGGCCTGCCAGCTCCATCGCCGCCCCTGGATCGAACGACAGCCCCAGGACGCTGCCCGCCCGCGCGCAGCGCATCGCCTCGGTCGTCGCCCCGACGAACCGCCGGACCAGCAGCTCACGGCCCGCGAGATCGGGCGATCGCGTCTCCAGCGAGCCCAGGTCCGCGCCGTCGGCGAGCAGCCGCGCGGCGTGGTCGAGCAGCAGCGGGTTGCCCGCGCACATCGCCCATACTGTGCGAGCCGTCCGGGCCGGCAGCTCGTGGCCGGTCCGCAGGGCGAGGAAGGCGGCGGAGGACCGCTCACCCAGGGGTTCGAGCTCAACCGTACGCGCGCACCCGCTCTCCTCCAGGTCCCGCGCGAGGTCCAGAGCGGCGGGCGGCCACGCCCGCAGGGCCGCCACGACCGCTACCCGGGAGGCGGCCAGGCGGCGGCACAGGAACGCCAGCAGCGTGAGCGAGTCGGCGTCGGCCCAGTGGAGATCGTCGACGACCAGCACCACAGGATCGCCCGACCACGACTCCAGGGCCTGCCACATGCGGTGGCACCGGCCCGCCAGGGTGTCGGTCGGCTGGTCGCCGACGCCGAGAGCCGCCAGGGCCTGGGTCATCACCTCGAAGGGGATCCCCGACGCGATGGGCGAGCCGTGGGCGCGTCCGACGTGGAACCCGGCGTCGGCGATTCCGCCGAGCAGCCAGCTCTTCCCCATCCCGGCGTCCCCGTGGACGAACACCGCCCCGCCACGTCCCGCCTGGGCCTCCGCGAGCCGCTCATGAATGGCGTCGGCCGCGACCGTCCGCTCCCGCACCATCACAGTGTCGCAAAAACGCAGGAAGGATTTCCCTTGCACCGGTAACGCGAAAAGCCCTGCTTCCCAGCCTCTCTTGTGAGTGAGAATGCCGGCGAACGGGCGGTGAGATCATCTGTCACTGCTGACTTCGATGACGCGCGTCAGGCGAGCGGACACACACGACGAACCCCTCGGGGCCTCCGCTGTCTTCGGGCGGGCAGGCGAACCAGCATCGCGACCATCGCGCACAGCACCGGGCCACCCGGAGCGAACCGTCGGGGGCGTCCAGGCCGAACAACGCCAGCGACCCGCCGATCAGCACCACCACCGTCAGCAGGACGACCACCAGGTCGCGCACCGACGGCGGGCGAAGCGGGCCGCTCTGGTCCGCGTGACACATCGTGATCATTCCGGAGTGATCACTTGGCGGGACAGGCGTCACCGTTTCGCATCCCCGCGGGCTGGGGACAGCCTCAGCATGGCCTCCGGCCTGGGGGGAACGGGGCACGGGGATGATCCACGGTGAGCGGGGGCTGACGTCATGCGCGGGCTGGCGGCGATGGTGCGCGACCTGGCGGCGCGTACGCCCGGCAGCCGCGAGCGCAGCGCCGACATGTGGCGCGCACTGGCCATCTGCCTGGTGGTGTTCGGGCACTGGTTCGTCGTCGTCGTGACCTACCGGGACGGCCGGCTGTCCGGGTACAACGCGCTCGACGTCCTGAGCTGGATGGACCCGGTGACCTGGCTGTTCCAGGTGATGCCGATCTTCTTCCTGGTCGGCGGCTACGCCGGCGGCGCCTCGATGGCCTCGCACCGCGCCTCCGGGGGCGACGGCATCGGCTGGGTGCTGAGGCGGACCGACCGGCTGCTCCGGCCGACGACCGCGCTGTTCCTGGTGCTGCCGCTGACCTCGCTGGTCATCGTGGCGGCAGGGGTGAACACCGAACTGGTCGGCCACGCGGCGTGGCTCGCCTCCATCCCGCTGTGGTTCCTGCTGGCGTACCTCGTCCTGGTGGTGCTCACGCCGTAGTTGTACGCGCTGCACCGCCACGCGGGGCTCGCCGTCCCTGTGGTGATGGTGGTCATCGTCGCGGCCGCCGACCTGCTGCGGCGGGGGCTGCACGTACCGGTCGTCGGTCAGAGCACCTACCTGTTCGCCTGGATGGCGATCTACCAGCTCGGCTTCTGCTGGCGGGACGGGCTCCTGCGGCTGAGCCGCAGGCAAGCGCTCGCGGTCGCGGCCGGCGGCCTGGCCGCCACGATCGGGCTGACCGTGGTGGGCCCCTACCCGGTCGGCATGGTCGGCTACAACACAGCGCCGCCGACCCTGGCACTGATGGCGCTCGCCACCACGCAGATCGGACTGGTCCTCGCCCTGCAGCCCGCGGCCAACCGATGGCTTCGTGGGATCGGCCCGTGGAGTGCGGTCATCGCGACCAACGCCGTCATTCTGACCGTGTTCCTGTGGCACATGGCAGCGGCGGTGATCGCGGCCGTCGTGCTGGTCCCGACCGGGATCCTGCCGCAGCCCCCGCTGCACTCGACGGCGTGGCTGCTGTGGCGAGTGCCGTGGCTGGCAGCTTGCGCCCTCGTCCTCATCGTGCTGGTCGCCCTGTTCGCGCGCATCGAACTGCGCCGGCCGATGACGCATTCCCTCGAGCGCGATCCGTGGCGTGACGGCGCGACCGTGCTCGGATCGGCCGCCGTGCTGGCCGGGCTCCTGATCGTCGCCGTGTCCGGCCCCGGTGACCACGGGCCCACGGGCATCCCATGGGCGGGGGGACTCTCGTATCTGTGCGGTGCCGCTGTGCTGCGCGTGGCGCGAACCCGGTCTGCCCGGCCGAACGCCGGCCGTTGAACGCCGAGGAGCACCGCATACAAGCGCCTCGTCCAGCACCGCGGTGTCGCGGGGGTCGCCCACCACCAGCAGCGTCTCCCATCCCAGCCGCCGACCCTGCTCGGCCACGGGCGGGGCCGCCTCACGCAGATATCTGGTCAGATGCTCCTCGACACGCTGGTCGAAGCGGTCGGGGTGGATACCGCGGCGAGGTGGCCCACCGGGAGCTGAACCCACTCGGTGCGTACCTCGTCACCGGCCACCTGCGCGAACAGGGGACGCCCGAGACCGGGACCGGCCGGGTCGAGCAGCTCGTCGATCCGCGGCTCCAGCAGGTCCAGACGGATGCCCATGAGCCTGGCCCGCTCCTGGTCGGGCCCTGCCAGATCCTGCCGCAACGCGGCGATCTCGTTGCGCAGCCGGGTCCGCCCGGCCTGCGTGCCGGGCTCCATCGTGGTGTAGAGCGACAGCACGCCTGATCGTGGACCTGGCCGAAGGCCTGCCCAGGCCGCCGCGGGTATGGCAGATCGACGGCGGCGGGCTGCACCGTCTGCGCGAGGACGGGCGAGACGTGGACGACGCTCGGCTGCGGGCGCCGCCGGGCGATGTCGGCCGACGACCTGGCGACGATCATCTACCCCTCAGGCACCACCGGCCGCCCGAAGGGCTGCATGCTCAATCACGGCGACCTGCTGTACGAGGCTCCCATCGCGATCGACAGCCTGGAGAAGATCCTCGGCCAGGACGCCTCGACCCTGCTGTTCCTCCCGCTGGCGCACGTCTTCGCGAGGGTGATCCAGGTGGCCTGCCTGGAGCGGGGTGTGTGCCTGGGGCACAACGCCGACGCGGGCCCGGGATCAGGGCAAGGGAAGGATCTTCGACTGGGCCGAGCGGACCGCCATGACCTACAGCCAGGCGCTGTACGAAGGGCGGCCGGGCCAGCGCCTGCGCCTGGCACATCGCCTGACCGGCCGGCTGGTGTACCGGCGACTGCGGGCCTCGCTCGGCGGCCGGCCGCCGTACACGGCCGCGCTGATCACTCTGGACGCCGACGCGCTGGCCTCATGGAAGCTAGCCGCCGGCAAGCCCGAACAGCCCGCCCGGCCCCAGCAGGGCCGGCTTCCACTTTTCAAGGTCGGTCGGCGTGCCCGCCGCTCGGCGAAATGGTGATCTAGACGCTGTGCGTCGCGCAGGCACGCACCTCCGATTCCCCGCTCGACCGGCACGAACCAAAGGGGTATCGGGAGCACGCGGGCACGCGCGCCGCGCTCTGCTAGTGAATGTCCAGGCGGTGCTGGAGCCGCGCACGCGTCGCTATCGCCCCGAGCGCGATCATGACGACCCCCAGCACCAGGTGCAGCCAGTTGTCGGCCGTGTTGAACGGGACGAAGTTGGCCCCGCCGCCGTGCGGGACGAACAGCCCGTAGAGCCA
>NZ_JBFAPT010000056.1:0-37240 GCF_040676845.1 Nonomuraea sp. NPDC049504 | reverse complement strand
GCCGCCGGGCTCCCCGTCACCGTGCACGCGGGCGAGGCGGCCGGGCCGGAGAGCGTGTGGGAGGCGCTCGACGTGCTCGGCGCCGCGCGCATCGGCCATGGGGTGCGGTCGGCGGACGACCCCGCCCTGCTCGACCGGCTCAGGCGTGACGGCATCGCCTTGGAGATGTGCCCGGCCAGCAACCTGCAGACCGGGGCGGTACGCGAGACCGCCGCCCATCCCGCCGACCGCCTGCTGGCCGAGGGGCTGGCCGTCACCATCTCCACCGACGCCCGCACCACCTCCGGCACCACGGTCACCCGCGAGTTCCAGCGGATGAGGGAGTGGTACGGCTGGACCGGCGACCACGAGGCGCGGTGCCAGGAGCACGCGCGGGCCGCCGCGTTCGGCGACGTGCCCGGCTCCCACGGGGCGACGGGCCTTGGCGGGGCGGTGGGGCCGGCATCGTCCTGACCTCCCCCGCCGGACGCCTACGGCCCTATCAACAGCCGATCGGGCCGGTTGCGCGCTCCCAGCGCGCAACCGGCTCCACCCGATGCGCCGGAACCACCACCCCTGGAGTGCACATCCTCATGGCGTCGCTCACGAAACTGGTCCTCGTCATCAGCGCCGATCTGCCGGCCCCGTCGGCCGTGAACGCCGCGGCCGTGCTCGGGCTCAGCATGGGCCGACGGCTGCCGTCCGCTCCCCCGGCGCCCGATGCCATGGACGTCCCAGCTGACCTCGCCCCCGGCCAGAACCCGCACCCGGTGTCCGTCCTGCGCGCCACACCAGAGCAACTGCGCGAGCTGTACGCCACGGCGCGCGCCAGAGACGAGCTGATCACCGTAGGTCTCGACCAGCAGCCCCGCGACCGCGACGACCAGGTCGCCGTCGCGGTGTTCGGTCCACGCGACCATGTCACGGCAGCGACCGAACACCTTCCTCACGAACAGGGCCCGCCTGTCCCCGGCGCGGACGGCCGGCGGAGGCGAGCCGAGATGTTCCCCACGGCCGATGACCGCCGGTTCGACCCGCCTGCGACGGGCGACGAGCGGCGCATGCTCACGGACTTCCTGCGAGCACAACGTTCGACTCTGGAGATGAAATGCTCCGGCCTGGACACCGAACTGTCCCGCCGGTCGGTCGAGCCCTCCACCCTCTCGCTGCTGGGGCTGGTCCGCCACCTGGCCGACGTGGAACGTCGCTGGTTCCGGCGCGTCCTGGCCGGCCATGACGCACCGCCTCTCTTCTCTTCGGCCACCCGGCCCGATGGGGACTTCGACGGCGCGGCGCCCGATCGGCGGGTCGTCGCGGAGGCATGGGAGGCATGGCGCAGCGAGGTGGCGTTCGCCGACGCGTTCACGGCCGACGCACCCGACCTGAACCTGGAGGGCCACGACGAGTGGCGCGGACGCGTGTCGCTGCGCTGGGTGCTCATCCACATGATCGAGGAGTACGCCCGGCACAACGGCCATGCCGACCTGCTCCGTGAACGCATCGACGGAACGATCGGGCTGTGAGGACGGCACACGGCCGTCACCCCGGCGATCGGTCGCCTCAGCTTCGGGGTCCGGGCGAGACGTGAAGGACCTCGTAGTCCGCGCTCCTGGGCGGGTCGGTGCTCAATGTGGCCAGCAGCAAAGTCCATGTCGTGACGTCGACCGCGGCCACTCTCCGCACGGCCGACGGGCCGGTCGAGGCGAGGAAGTCGCCGGTGAGGTTCTCCATGACCTGTGCCGGGGCGACGCCGGCGGGCAGCGGTCGCGTTGCCATCCGCATCGATCGGGCTTGGTCGAGTCGACCGGGCCCCGTCGTGACGCCGACAATGGTCCAATCCTGGATCGGACGTCGGCCGAAGTCACGCACGATCGCGGAGTATCCGGGTTCCCCCCAGCAGAACGCCCTCATCCCGTCGATGTCGTTCCAGACGTAGAACGGGGCGTACTCGTTGGCCTCCGCGCCGTTGGCCTTCTCCCTGATCAGGTACGCCTTGAAGTCCAGGCCACCGAACCGGTCGAGCAGATGGCCGGATCGGGCGACGCGGTCGCGAATGATCCGCATGTCGTAGTCGGCCGGCAACGGGACCGCGTACTGCATGGCATACATCAGTGGGCTTCCTCCCGGGTGGTGGGCCGGTAGTCGTTGTACGTGGCGTCTGAGACGGGTCCGCTCCACGTCACCGTGCCACCGTCGGCTGCCGCTTCCGGAGTGGCGACATGTGTCATGGGTCCCGACGGTCCGGCTCCGTGCCAGTGCGGGGCCCCGGGCGGGATGGGTGCGTGCACCGGCGGCGAACGTGACCTCGTACGCCGCCAGCCTCGAGGCCGCGACCTGGATGTCCTTCGGACTGGTCGCGGCGTAACCGCGCACCCACAGCAGCTCTCGCGTCGCGAACATCAAACGGTCCCGTGTTCCATGCCACTATCGTACATACTAGTAGGTACAGTCCCCCACGATGTAGTCGGCGACATCGAACCTCGCCAACCTGAGACAATCGCATCGCCTCGGGGCTCATCGCCCGGATCCGAGATGAGCCGGATCCCCGGCGGCGATCAGCACGAGAGCGCCGCGCGCTCAGGCATCGCATGCAGGACAGAGTCTCCTCACCCAAGCGATACATCAACGCACAGTTACTACTGACTACGCTACGTGTTTACGTGCCCCGGCGGAAAGGAAGTGTCACATGCACCTGCCCATGCCACCCACCCCAGCTCCCATCCCGTCCTGAGCGCCGCCTGAACGGCCACCTGCCTGCCCGCCGTCGCAGCTCACCCGCTCGCCCGGCCCACCCCATCTGATGCGTCCCGCATGAGCTGGCGAAACCGAATGAGCGTGCGTGTGCGCTTCCCCACGCGAAGGAACGACACCACCCATCGTCGACCACCTCGGCCTGGACGGCGGCTCCACCCGCCGCCGTACGTGCTCAGCACCCGGTACCGCCGGCTCCCCTGAACTGGACCCGCGTTCGTACCGCCCGCTGACCTGAGAGAGCAGCCACCAGATCTCCAGCAGCCCCGAACGCCGTGGTCAGACATGCGTTCGCGTTCTTCCGCACGCCGAAGACCCGACTCGAAGGCGTTTCCCACCCGCAGTGAAGGAACAGCAGTGAGCGCTACCGCCCAGCAGTACCCCCGCAGTGTTCCCGCCGCCTCCCGCCGCCTGCGCCGTGCCGGGCGTGCCGGCCGGGTCCTGGCGATCCTGGCGTTGAGCGCGACGGCCCTGGCCGTTCCCGTGCCCGCCCAGGCTCGGGCCCAGGCGCCCGAGCAGGTGGCGGTGTCCCTGGGGGACAGCTTCATCTCCGGCGAGGCGGGCCGGTGGTGGGGCAACAGCACGGTGGCCGCCGCCGCGGGCTGCACCCGCGGCGGAACCGACCGGGCCGCCTATCGTAGGCATCTGATCTGCCGCTACGACGCCAAGCGGGTCTATGGCGACACGGCCCTGCACGGAGCGGGCACCGGATGTCACCGCTCCGACGTCGCCGAGATCACCGGGCTGCGCCGTGCCGGGCTCACCCCGATCAACCTGGCCTGCTCGGGGGCGGAGACCCGGCACGTCATCAGCGAGGCGTTCAAGGAGAACACCGCCTCCCAAGCCGACCTGCTGGCCCAGGTGGCCGCCACCCGGCAGGTCGAGTTGGTCGTGCTCTCGATCGGCGGCAACGACCTGAACCTGTCCGGGATGCTGCGCCGCTGCGCAGCCCTGTACATGGCGAGCGACCGGCGCTCCTGCGCCTCCGCGGGCGAGGGCGACCGGTTCCTCGCCGCGCTACCGGCGGTGGAGCAGCAGGTGACGCTGGCGGTGCAGAAGATCCGCCAGGTGATGAGCCAGGCGCCGGCCCGTTCCGCCGGCTACCGGCTGATCCTGCAGTCCTATCCCTCTCCGGTGCCTTCCTCGGCCCGGGTGCGCTACAGCGAGGGCAGCGGCGGCAAGACCGCCACGCGGACGCTCGTAGGCGGCTGCCCGCTGTGGGACGCCGACTTCGACCTGATGCACGACACCCTGGCACCCGCGATCGACGCCATGCTGCGCCGGGTGGCCACCGCGACCGGCGCGGAGTTCTTGAGCATGCTGGGCGCCGTGGAGGGCCACGCGTTGTGCGAGCGGGCCACCCGCCAAGCCGGCACACTGGACGACGCCGCCGACCTCGGCGACACCATGGAGTGGGTCCGGTACGGCACCGTCGGCGCCAAGATCAGCCAGGGGCACCAGCAGGAGGCCATGCACCCCAACGCGTTCGGCCAGCAGGCACTCGGCCGCTGCCTGCTGGCCCTCTACCGCAACCCCAGCGCCCAGCCCTGCGACACGGACGCGCCTAGGAGCCGGCCCTGATCTGGTCCACGGCCGGTCTCACCCGTGATGCTGGCCCTGCTCGGCAGGCTCGATGGTGCGGTCCGGGGGCGGGAACCGCTGCCGCGCCATCGCAGGCGACCGCGACAGCCGCGTAGTCACACTCTCCCATACGCCGCCCATCGACTCGCCTGGATCATCTGCCGAGGCGTCCCCTCTCATCAGCGCTTTCAGTCATGCTCGGCACGTTCTCGCGCTCGACGCCAGACACAGAATGTGACTTAATGATTACAGTCAGTGTTCTTTGCTTCGCGAAGAGGAGAGCCATGCGTCTGCACTCTGCCCTGGCCGCCGTCGGCGGCTCCCTCGTGTTGGTTCTGGCCGTTCCCGCCTCCGCATCGGCCGCCATGGGCCAGTTCCGCTACTCCTATCAGACCGCCGACGGATACGACGCCGTCGGCTTCATCAACAACCCACAGAGCAGGACCTGCATCGACCTCCAGAGGGCGGGCTCTGACGGCACGTCGGCCGCCTACGCGCCGAAGAACCTGACCGACTCAACAGCCACGGTCTTCCTCGAGGCCGGCTGCAGGGGGGATGTCTTCTACAGCCTGCGTCCCGGCGCAGGCGCCTCCGAGCGCCTGTTGGTGCGCTCCGTCGTCTTCTCCTGAAGTGGCGAGCGGCGCCCCCTCCCGCTCCCCCATGGGCGCGACGCGTGGCATGAAGGAGGCGGCTCAGCCAGGCGCAAGCGCACCCTGCGCGACGTGACCGCGATGGCCCCCGGGCGGCTGAGGGCACGTCGAAGCCTGAGGCGTTGAGCGCGCAGAATCCCGATCAACGGCTGGTCAGACGCTGCCGGCATCCGCGCGGCCGTCAAAGAGATGGTCACGGGCGGGCGAAGGTTCCGGCGGGTGGCGGCGGAGCGGGGTCGTCGGCGGGGAGGCCGCATCCATGGCAGATCTTCCCTTTGGTGATCGGGCGGACTTCGAGGCCGCTGACCGCGGGTTCGTGGCCGCGCTCAGTCCTGCGATGGTCAGGGCCGACGGCCATGTCGTGTGGGACAGCGACTCCTACCGGTTCCTGGAGCAGGAGTGCCCGGACACCGCGCATCCCAGCCTGTGGCGGCAGGGACAGTTGTGCGTCAAGCAGGGCCTGTACGAGGTGACCGACGGCATCTACCAGGTACGCGGCCTGGACCTGTCGAACATGACCCTGATCGAGGGCGAGCACGGCGTCATCGTGATCGACCCGCTGCTGTCCGTCGAATGCGCCGCAGCCGGGCTGAAGCTCTACCGCGAGCAGCGAGGAGACCGCCCGGTCACCGGGGTGATCTACACCCATTCCCACGCCGACCACTTCGGCGGAGTGCGTGGCGTCACCGACGGCGGCGTGCCGATCCTGGCCCCGGCCGGATTCATGCACCACGCGGTGTCGGAAAACGTCTACGCGGGCACGGCGATGAACCGCCGCGCCACGTACATGTACGGCCCGGCTCTGCCCCGCTCCGCGGAAGGGCAGATCGGAACCGGGCTGGGCATGACCACCTCGACCGGCACCATTTCTCTCATCCCGCCGAGTAAGGACATCACGTGCACCGGGCAGGAGGAAACGCTCGACGGCGTGCGGCTCGTCTTCCAGCTCACCCCGGGCACCGAGGCGCCGGCGGAGATGAACTTCCTCATCCCTGAGCGCCGGGCGTTGTGCATGGCCGAGAACGCCACGCACAACCTGCACAACATCCTCACGCTGCGCGGCGCGCTGGTCCGTGACCCGCGTGTCTGGTCGCGTTATCTGACCGAGGCGATCGCCTTGTTCGCCGGCCAGGCCGAGGTCTGTTTCGCCTCGCACCACTGGCCCACCTGGGGCACGCAGAACATCGTCACGTTCCTGTCGCAGCAACGCGACCTGTACGCCTACCTGCACGACCAGACGCTGCGCATGCTGAACAAGGGCATGACCGGCACCGAGATCGCCGAGGCCATGCGCATGCCTCCGGCTCTGGAGCAGGCGTGGCACACCCACGGTTACTACGGCTCGGTCAGCCACAACGTCAAGGCGATCTACCAGCGCTATCTGGGCTGGTTCGACGGCAACCCGGCGCACTTGTGGGAGCACCCACCGGTCGAGCAGGCCCGCCGCTACGTCGAGTGCATGGGCGGACGCGACGGCGTCCTCGCCTACGCCCGCCGCTACCTCGACGACGGCGACCTGCGGTTCGCCGCCACGCTGCTCAACCACGCCGTCTTCGCCGACGAGCACGACAATCAGGCGCGCTCGATGCTCGCCGAGGTCTACACCCGGCTCGGCCACGGCTGCGAGAACGGCACCTGGCGCAACTTCTACCTGGTCGGCGCGCTGGAACTGACCAGCGGCGTCGTCCCCGCCGACCTCGACACCGCCTCGCCGGAAATGCTCGCCGCCCTCACCGTCGAGCAGATCTTCGACTCCCTGGCCATCCGCGTCGACGGGCCCCGCGCGTGGAACGAGAGCCTGGCCATCGACTGGCACCTGACGGACCTGAACCAGCGCCACCGCACCACGCTGTCCAACGGCGCGCTCATCCACCAGGCCGACCCGCCGCCGCAGCCTGCGGACCTGACGCTCACGCTCACCCATCAGCAACTGCTCGGCCTGCTCACCGGCCGGCAGTCCGGCGGCATCGAGCATGAGGGCGACATGGAGGTCCTGCGCCGCCTGACCGCCGTCCTGGAGGATCCGGAGCCAGCGTTCGCGATCGTGACGCCGTAACCCGGCCGATGGCCCGGGAGTCGTACCCCGGGCGACTCCGGCGTCAGCCAAGAAGGCTGCGCAGGCCTTTGGCGAGGAACAGCAGGGCGAAGACCAGGATCAGGAGCAGGGACAGGGCGCCGTTGTGCCGGATGAGCCAGTCGCGCATCCGCTGAAGGCGCTGCTCGCCGCCCGCACTGAGCGCGGTGGCGTAGGGGGTGAGCACCCCGATGCTGCCGATGACGACGAACACGGCGGTGAGGACGAACTGCCGGCCGAGAGGCAGCGGCTCGTGGGCGGCGGTGATGGCGCCGCCCGCCAGGGAGGCCAGGTTGACCGGGTTGGCCACGATGAGCAGCGCCGCCACGCCGATGATCTTGGATGGGGTGAGGGTGTCCATGGCGGCGAGCCAGCGGGGCACTTGAGGGGCCACGCCTTCTCGGCGGCGGGCGGCCCGCCGGACTCCCGTGACGGCCATCGCCAGCAGGAGCGCACCGATGATCAGAGCGAGCCAGGCGACCCACGCCGGCCGGGCGTGTCCGGCAGCCCCGGCCGAACCCAGCACGGCGATGAGGACGATCAGCACGATCCAGCTCATGAGCAGCCAGGTGGCTTCGAACAGCAGCGCTTTGGCGCGGCCGTTGGCACTGATCAGCAGGGCGATGACGGCCACCACCGGGAAGGGCGAGACGATCAGGCCGAGGGTGTAGGGCAGCATGTCGGCGAAGGCCTTACCCATGGTCACTCTCCCAGGAAGCCCGGTTCGAAGGCGTAGAACAGCAGGAACACCGCCGCGCAGACGAGCGCCTGGGCACAGGTCGGCCACCGGTGGCGGCCCGGCGATCCGCGCGGAGCCGACATTGAGCGGGATGGCCAGTGCGGCGAAAGCGGCAACGGCTCCCCCAGCACCGCACGCACGCCTCACCCCCGTGCGGCTGACGTACCCCTTCTGAGCAGGAACGATGCTCTCCCGAGCGTTCCCTTGCCCTGTTGTTGGCGAGGAACCAGAAGAGTCCGTCGAGGGTAGATGCGGGGGGCCGGTCCGCCGTTCCCGGGTGGGGCTCTGTGCGGCTACCGGCGCGCATGGCCGCGCCCGGATCCGCCGGCGGCGCTGGTGCCGCAGGCGTTCGCCTCCGCACCGCTGGCGGGCCTGCCGGCGGCGTCGGGCCTGTACACGGCACTCGGCGCGATGATCGGGTACGCGCTGCTCGCGGGCCCCCCTTCCTGAGTGTCAGCCAGGAGTCGTCGGTCGCGATCGTGGTGGACGAAGCGCTCGCCACCGTCCAGGGCGGCGCGCGATCGTGACTCCACGCTTGAGCTGATCGACGATGTAACCTGATCGCTGACTCTGGGCTCACGGCATCAGGCCGTCCGGCGTACGGACGGGTCGGGACGCCTGACGCCGGAGACGATCAGCACGACCACGCCGGCCAGACAGAGCCAGGAGAACAGGTCTCCCACCGTGCCGTAAACCGTCCGCACCGCCTGGACGGGGAGGTAGGCGACCATGGAGACCTGGCCGGCGGCGAAATAGTCGGCTGTGGCGAGCATGCGCCCCTGTGGGTCGACTGCGCTGGACAGCCCGTGATCGGCCGGGCGGAGCAGGGCATATCCGTTCTCCACGGCGCGGAAGATCGCTCGCTGCGCGTGGGCGGCGTCCATGCCCTGCCAGTCCCGGGACGGCACGACCATCAGACCTGCCCGTCCGGCGGCCTGGCTCATCAGCGCGGGGAAGTCGGCGTCATAGCAGATGACCCCGGCCAGCCCCCCGTAGGGGGTGTCGAGGACGGGGACCTGGCCGGTGCCGGGAACCAGCCCTTCCATCGGTGTGGGATGGGACTTGTCGTAGTCCCAGCCGACCCGGCCGTCGGGGGTGACCATGATGGTCTTGTTGCGCAGGTACGGCGCCTGGTCGGCGTATACGGACAGGCCCGCCACGAGGTAGACGTGATGCCGTGCGGTCAGTGTCCGGATCCGGGAGAGCAAGGCGTCCAGGTCCCGCTGCATGGTCCAGGCAGCGGTTTCCGACCAGGCGATGATTCTGGCGCCGGCGGCTGCCTCCTGCTCGCTGCGTGCCAGCAGTTCGTCCGTCGCACCGGCGAGCGCCTGCCGCTGCGCCTCCGGCGCGCGGGCCAGGACCTGTTCGAACGATCCGTACTGCGCGCGCAGCCGGGCGGTGGCGGCCGCTCTGGCCTCGGCGGCGGCCGTGGACGGGCTGATGGCGGCGACGCGTACCGACGCCGCGGACGGCGGGAAGAACGCCAGCCGGGCGCCGCCCCCGGCCAGCACCGCGAGGAGGACCGCCGCGTAGATGAGAACCGGCAGGGGCCGGCTGAGGCCCCGCTGCCAGACCTGGTTGACGACCGGGGCACACCAGGTCACCAGGAAGCTCACACCGTACGCGCCGGTCACGGATGCGATCTGGATCAACGGCAGGTCGTCGTGCTGGGTGGTGCCGAGAACGACGAAGGCGCCGAACGGGGTCATCTGCGCGAGCAGGAATTCCACGGTCACCCAGGCGAGCGGGAACACCAGGCTGCCCGCGATCTCCCTGCGGGGCGCGAGGAGGCGATCGAGCAGGAACGGCAAGGCCAGCAGGGCGGCCACGGCCGTCACCACGAGTACCGAGACCCCGGCGGGCAGCCTGACGAGCAGGCCCGTCTGGTACAGCCACGCCAGTCCCCCGATGGCCTGGACGAGCCACAGGGCGGCGAAGCCGGGCAGGACCCGGCTGCGGCGGGCGAACCGCATCAGGAAGACGGGGAACAACCAGGCTGCGACGGCCACTTGCCAGGGACCGTGCCAGCCCAGGATGGACAAACCTCCGCCTGCGGCCAGCCAGAGAAAACGGGGAATGCTGTCTTCCCTGCGTGACGTGTCAATCATCCTGGCAGTCTGGCGAGCACGTCCGGCCAGGTGAAGCGTGCTGCCACCAGCGAGTACTGGGTGCTGGCACGTATGGTCGGGTCGGGGCTGGTAAGGCGTTAAATGGTGAGATGTTTCCGATGTGGCGCGTGATTCCCGCCGTGCTCCTTGTCTTCGGCGTGATCATGACCGTGGTCGTCGTGGGCTCTTCGGGCGGGCTGACCATCGTGTTCGTGCTGCTCACGCCGCTGGTGGGCTGGTCGTTCACGATCGCGGGCGTGCTCGCCCGGGTACGCCGTCCGCGGCTGCGCACCGGAGCGCTGATGACCGCCGTCGGCTTCGCCTGGTTCGCTCATCTGCTGACCTGGACGCACACCGCTCCCTGGGTGGTGATCGGTCACGCCCTGAACAACCTCTATGTGGCGCTGGTCGGGCACCTCCTGCTCGCTTTCCCCACGGGCAGACTGCGCACCCGGCCGCTGCGCGCCCTCGTGGCGCTGGGCTATGCCGATGTGCTGGGAGTACACGCGGCCGCCGCTCTTCTGCCAGCGGGCCCGATGGCGGCGGTACTGACCGGCGTCGAGTACGGTGCCGGGATCATGTTGCTGATCGCGGCGGTCACGGTGCTGGCCATGCGGTGGTGGCGGGCCGGGCCTGTCGAGCGGCACGAGATGAGGTCCCACCTGTGGGCTGGGGCCCTGGCCGGCATAGCGTTGGCCGCCAACGTGCTCAGCGTCTGGCTCGCGCCGGGCTGGCAGTGGCCGCTGTTCGCGCTGTTCACGGCGGCGCTGGCGGCTGTCCCTGTCGCGTTCCTGGCCGGGCTGCTCGACCTGCGGCTGCGCAGGGCCGAGGTGGCCGATCTCCTCACCGGGAACGGCCGGTACGAGCAGCTCGACGTGGGGCTGGCCCGGGCACTGCGTGACCCGTCGCTCCGGATCGCCTATCGGGCGGCCGGCCAGGATCGTTTCGTCGACGTCCACGGCCGTCCGGTGGCCATGCCCGCTGAGGGAGGTCGCCAGGCGGCCTCTCTGGTGAGGTGCGACGGCGACACCATCGGGGCCGTCATCCACGACCGGGCGCTGCTGGCCGAGCCCGAACTCCTCGACGCGGTGGCGGCAGCCGCCGGGCTGACCCTGCAGAACCGCCACCTGCACGCCGAACTGCGTGCCAAGCTGGTCGAGTTGCAGGCGTCCCGGGTCCGGCTGGTCGAGGCCGCGGCGGCCGAGCGGCGCCGGATCGAACGTAACCTGCACGACGGCGTTCAGCAGCAGCTCATCTCGGTCGCGATGGGCCTGGCCCTGCTGGATTCCCGGCTGGACCAGCAGGACGGTGCCCGTACGGTCCTGGCGGAGTCCCGCGCCGGCCTGGCCACCGCTCTGGACGATCTCCGCAGGCTGAGCCAGGGCATCCATCCCGCGATTCTCTCGGAACGCGGCCTGCGTGCCGCCGTCTCAGAACTGACCTGGTCCTTCCCCGTTCCGGTCGACCTCCGATGGCACTCAGCTGACCGGCTTTCCGATCCTGTGGAGGCGACGGCCTACTACGTGATCTCCGAAGCGCTGGCGAATGCCGCCAAACACGCCCGTGCCACCGGGGTCTCCGTTCAGGTCACGGCGGCGCCCGGAGAGGTCGCCATCGCCGTCCGCGACAACGGCGTCGGCGGCGCGAATCCGCACGGCGGCGGGCTCAGGGGCCTCAGGGACAGGGTGGAGGCGCTCGGTGGCACCATGACGATCACCAGCCGATCGGGAACAGGCACGACGGTGGACGCGGTGCTGCCATGCGCGTGATCGTGGCCGACGACGCGGTGCTCCTGCGGGAGGGTTTGAGCCGGTTGCTGGCCGAGGCAGGCTTCGAGATCGCCGGCACCGCGGCTGACCACGACGGGCTGCTCACCCTGGTCGAGGCGGAGCGGCCGGACGTCGCGGTCGTGGACATCCGCATGCCGCCCACGTACACCGACGAGGGACTGCGCGCCGCCCGGGAGATCCGTGCCCGTCACCCGGCGACCGGCGTGCTCGTGCTGTCGCAGCACGTACGCGTGACGTACGCGCTCGAACTGTTCGGCCATGACCCTCGCGGCGTCGGCTACCTCCTCAAGGACCGGGTCGCCGACCTGGAGGAACTCACCGCGGCCGTGCGGCGGGTGGCGCGCGGCGGCTCGGCCTTGGACCCAGAGGTGGTCGCTCTCCTCCTGGGACGCCGCCAGGCCGCCGACGGTCCGGCCACGATGACCAACCGCGAACGCGAAGTCCTCGCTCTCATGGCCGAAGGCCGCTCCAACGGCGCCATCGCCCGGCGGCTCGGCATCGCCGAGCGCACGGTGGAGAAACACATCGCCGCCGTCTTCGGCAAACTCCAGATCCCCGCCCACGCCGACGACCACCGCCGTGTCCTGGCCGTCCTCGCCCATCTCCGCCGATGACCGCACACGCGCGCGAGGGCCAGGCCCAGTTCCTGATCCAACACCGTGACCAACCGAGACATGAAGGGCCCTGCGTCATCGCAGGTCAGCGACCGCTGCGCGGCACCGGCATCGCGGCGTCGCAACGCGCTCGCGTCATCCCGTGCTGCCCGCCTTCCCGGCCTTCCGCGCGCTTCGCCTCGGGGAAGCCATCGTGCCCCGCTACCCTGCCGGCTCTCGCAGCTTCGCGGGAGACCTCCTGTCCGCCGGCACACGATCGGCCTCGATACGGGCTCGCCTCATGGGCACGACCAGCCGCCGACAGCGCCGCCCCACTGTGATGGCCGTCTTCCACCGCGGCACGCCCAGGCGTGAGGGGAAGGCCCGGACCGCAGCCAGGACGCTCCGCACGGTGACGGTGTCCAAGCGGCCGGCGGGCCGGCTGATAGGGGTCCAGGCGATGGCCAGCATGCCGCCCAGCAGGCCCAGGATCATGCCGAGCAGGAAGCCGCCCAGGTTGGAGTGGACGAAGGACGCCAGAGACAGCAGCACCGCGATCAGACCGAGGAAAACCCGCTGGGCGGGCTGAAGCCACACGAGCATCCCCGCGATGATCAAGATGAGGGCGATGAGATAGCCGGCCCCCACGGTGCCGAACATGAGGGCCACGGGCAGAGCGTCGAGTGCGAGCGGGATGGAAAGGAGCTCCGTCCCCGCCGCCACGATGAACAGCCCGGCCCAGAACGGCCGGGAACGCCGCCACGACTTCATGATCTCGCACCCTTCATCTCGCGCCGCGCCCGCCGCTCTCCGCCAGGCCGGGGCCGGCTCCACCTCAGTAGCACTCGTGCTCACCGTGCAACAGCCTGAGACCGAGGTCGGGCAGGCTGAACGTGCCGGCCGTGACAGCCCTGGCGCCTAGCCTGACGTCGCGCAGGGTCACCACTCTGGCCTGGCCGCCGAAGGTGCCGGCCCGCCCCCTGCCGGCGGGAACCTCGTCCAGAGTGCTGGCATCCCGGCCCAGCTCAAGGTCGCGGATGGAGGCCGCGGTCTGTCCCACCGACACATCGATCACCAGATCGTCGATGGCGACCTCATTGCCGTCCTGGCCGCCGGTCAGCAGGAGCGTCACCGTGCCCACAGGCGTCTTCACCAGCGCGCTCGAACACAACTCCCTGACCGCGGCCCGCCGCACGCCGGCCACGATGACGGGGACCAGCCGGCCTTTCTTGGTCCGGTCCACGTCGGTGGCCAAGGAGAAGCCCTGACCGCGCAACTCACCGGCGAACAGTTTGAAACCGCGGCCGGAGACCACGAAGGTGGCGCCGATGACTCCCTGAGCTGTGCTGCCGATCAGCAGCGAGGTCATTGCCGCGACGGGAACGAGGATCAGGCCGAAGCGCTTCCATCGCACGCGTCCCTGTTCGGCCATCATGCGCCCCACTTCACGCCGGCCCCCAGGCGGGCCAGCGATGTTACAGAAAGTCACAGGTCGTTCTAGTGCCAGCATGCGGGACGTCCACGGTGCTCGGTGGCCTACACGCCGGAGATCGCGGCGCTTATGGCGTGCGGCTGGACAGATTTGCCGATATCTAGAAGGGCGCACTCTTCATCGGTCAACGCTGATCCCCACCAGGGCGAGCAACGTGGGGAGCCAGGACGCCGGCCCGGCCGCGCCGCCCAGCGGGAACAGGACGGCTGACACGGTGAGGCCGGCCTTGAGCAGGATGATCCCCCGGCCACCCCAGCCGCCACCGGCGGGCCACCTCAGGATCAGCAGCGCGCCACCGCTATGGAGCGGACTGAGCCCGATGATCATCGGTCGCGTTGGTGGCGACGCTGCCCAGCAGGTACTCACCGACCAACGGCGCCCGAACGAGCAGGTCACGTGCTGGAAGAATGCGCTTGAACACGTCTGCCCTCACCGGTTGTAGAGCCTGCGTGCCCACAGGTATCCGCCCAGCGCGATGACCGCGCTCCAGAGAGCCGCCGCCGCGAGGCCGGCTCCCGCGGGCCGCCCGGCCAGCAGCGCGCGCAGGGTTTCGATGACCGGCGTGAACGGCTGGTGTTCGGCGAACCAGCGCAGCGGGCCCGGCATCGACTCCGGCGGGACCACGCCGCTGCCCAGCAAAGGCAGCAGCATCAACGGCATCGGCAGGTTGCTGGCCGTGGCCACGTTCTTGGTGACCATGCCCATCGCGGCCGCCAGCCAGGTGATGGCGAAGGTGAACATCGCCAGCACGCCGACCACCCCGAGCCAGTCCAGCGCGGAGGCGGCGGGGCGGAAGCCGATCAGCAGGGCCGCCAGCGTCACCGCCGCGATCGCGACGAAGTTCTGGACCAGCGCGCCGAGCACGTGCCCGGTCAGGACCGAGACGCGGGCGATGGCCATGGTCTTGAACCTGGTCACGATGCCCTCGGTCATGTCCACGGCCACCGAGATCGCGGTCCCCTGCGCGGCGCTCGCGATCGTCATGATCATGATGCCGGGGGTGATGTAAGCGGCGTAGGCGGCGCGGTCGCCGCCGATCCCGGCGCCCATGATGCCGCCGAGCACGTAGACGAACAGCAGCAGGAGCACCACCGGGACGCCCGCGTAGGTGAGGATCAGCGTGGGGTAGCGCCACATGTGCCTGATCTGGCGCCGCAGCATGGTCGCGGAGTCGATGATCGCCCTCATCGCGTGGGCTCCTCGGTCAGGGCGAGGAAGACGTCGTCCAGGTCGGGCTTGTGCACCGACAGTTCAGCGACGTCCACGGCCTGCGTGTCGAGCCGTTCCAGGAGTCTGCGCAGCGCGTCGACGCCGGTGTCGGGGATCTGCACCGTGAGGGACTCCTCGTCGTATGAGGTGGCCCTCAGGTGGGAGGCCGCCCTGAGGTAACCGTCGGGGTCGGCGAAGCGTACGACGATGTGTCCGCCGGGGACCATGCGCTTGAGTTCCGCAGGGCTGCCCTCGGCCACCAGCCAGCCCTGGCTGAGCAGGGCGATGCGGTCGGCGAGTTCGTCGGCCTCGTCCAGGTATTGGGTGGTCAGGAAGATGGTCACGCCGTCCTGCTGGACGAGGTCGCGGACGATCTGCCACATGGTGCGGCGGCTGCGCGGGTCCAGGCCCGTGGTCGGTTCGTCGAGGAAGATGAGCTTGGGGGTGCCGACGAGGGTCATGGCGAGATCGAGCCGGCGGCGCATGCCGCCCGAGTAGGTGGCCGCGGGCTTGCGCGCGGCGTCGGTGAGGTCGAAGCGTTCCAGCAGCTCGCGGGCGCGCGTGCGGCCCTCGGCCCGGCCGAGGTGGAGCAGGTCGGCCATGAGCCGCAGGTTCTCCTCGCCGGTCAGGAAGCTGTCGACCGCGGAGAACTGGCCGGTGACGCCGATCGCGGCGCGCACCTTGTCGGGTTCTGTGGCCAGGTCGTGCCCGGCGACCCGGATCTCGCCGGCGTCGGCCTTGACCAGGGTGGACAGGATCTGGACCGTGGTGGTCTTGCCTGCGCCGTTCGGGCCGAGCAGCGAGAAGACGGTGCCCTGCCGGATGGACAGGTCGATGCCGTCCAGGACGCGGTGGGCGCCGTAGGACTTCCGCAGTCCCGTCACCGAGACGAAGGGACGCATCGCGTTCACCCCCGATCCCAGGTGACGGGCAGGCTGTGCACGCCGTACACCTGCGAGGGGTCGGTGCGCAACGACAGCTCTTCAGCCGGTACGGCCAGCCGCAGCGTCGGGAAGCGGGTGAGCAGCGCGGGAAACGCGACCCGCATCTCGATGCGGGCGAGTTGCTGACCGAGGCACTGATGGACGCCGTGGCCGAAGGCCAGATGCCCGGCGGCCGAGCGGCGCAGATCGAGCACGTCGGGTTCGGGGAACCTGGCCGGGTCCCTGTTGGCGGCGTTGATCGCGAGGATGACCGTGTCGCCCGCCTTGAGCCACCTGCCGCCGAGCTCCACGTCCTCCAGCACGCCGCGCATACCGGTGGCGGCGACGGACAGGTAACGCAGCAGCTCCTCCACGGCGCCGACGGCCAGATCGGGGTCGCCGCGCAGGGCGGCAAGCTGGGCCGGGTCGCGCAGCAGCGCCAAGGTGCCGAGTGCGAGCATGTTGGCGGTGGTGTCGAGCCCGGCGCCGAGCAGGAACGCGGCCACGCCGCCGAGTTCCTCGTCGGTCAGGTCGCCGCCGGTGGCCAGGTCGCTGAGCAGGTCGTCGGTCGGCTTGGCCCGCTTGGCGAGCGCGAGCTCCCGCAGGTAGGTGCCGAGCTCGGCGAAGGCGGCGTACTGCGCCTCAGCGGTCCCGGCGTCCGGCAGGGTCCGGGTGGAGTTCTGGAACTGGTCGCGGTCCTCGTACGGCACGCCGAGCAGCTCGCAGATCATCAGTGCGGGAACCGGCTGCGCGAAGACCTCGACGAGGTCGGCGGGCGGCCCCTGCCGCTCCATCGTGTCGAGCCGGTCGCGGGTGATCTCGGTGACCCGCTCGGTGAGCAGGTTCATCCTGCGGACGGTGAACTTGCCAGCCAGCAGTTTGCGGTAACGGGTGTGCTGGGGCGCGTCCATGCCGGTCAGGTCGCCAGCGAGAGCGGGCGGCAGGTGGCCGCCCGCCAGGGGATGGTAGTGCGTTTCGTAGCGGGAGCTGAAGCGTGGGTCGGCGAGAATCTGGCGGACCAGGTCGTAACCGGTGATCATCCAGACGCCCGGAGCGCCCTCGGGCACGGCCAGGCGGGCGATCGGCTGCTCCGCGCGCAGGGCGGTGAGCGAAGGGGCGGGATCTAAGGGGCACGCGGGTGCGCGGTCCAGGGACAAAGTGACCGGCTCCACGCGATAGTTCGCGTTCGACATGATTGAAAGCTACGTTGCCTTCAGAAATTCCGTCAATTCACAGAAGTACTTTCATGCAGGCCAAGGCGGTTAAATTGGTGCGTTGGCGCTGAATCCGAATGCAATGATTCGTTGCATTGCATGGTGCCGAACGCAATACTGACGTCATGCCAGAGGGAAGGTTGACGCGGCAGGACCGCCAGCGCATCGCGGCCGGCCTCGCCGAAGGACGTTCGTACGCCGAGATCGCCAGGCGGCTGGACCGGCCGACGTCCACGATCAGCCGGGAGGTCGGCCGCAACGGCGGCCCCGGCGACTACCGCCCCGAGCGAGCGCACCAGGCGGCGGCGCGGCGGGCACGGCGCCGCACGCCGGCCCGCTCCCCCGAACCTCACGACCGCACGGTCGTGGAGGTGGAAGAGGGAGCCGTCGAGCTGGCGGTCGGCATGGGCCTGCCGAAGATGGTGGCGCGCGTGCTCATCGGCCTGTGGCTGAGCGAGAACGGCAGGCTCACCGCCGCCGAGCTCTCGCGCGGACTGAACGTCAGTCCCGCTTCGATCTCCATGGCGGTGGGCTACCTGACCCAGCAGGGGCTGATCAGGCGCGAACGTGATCCGCAGCGGCGCCGCGACCTGTACGTGGTCGACGACGACGCCTGGTACCACTCGACCGTGATCAGCGCCCGGCAGACACTCGCGGCGGCGGAGATCACGAAGACGGCCGGGCAGACGCTCGGGCTCGACACGCCCGTGGGACGCCGCCTGACCAGAGGCGGTGCGTTCCTGGAGCGGATCAGCCTGGACGCTCTGGCCTCGGCCGAACGCTGGCGCGACCTCCCGCCGTGATCAGAGCGCTGGGATCGTTTCCGCTGTGGCGATGTGCAGCCGGGCGATCACTGTTGCTCACCATGGCTGCGGGCCGGGGCCGTCACCGGTTCGTGGTGAAGAACGTGCGGAGGTCGTCGGCGAGGAGTTGAGGTTCCTCTTGCGCGGCATGGTGTCCGCCTCTGTCGTAGGTGTTCCAGTGCACGATGGCGCTGTGGTCGCGTTCGGCGAGCGGGCGGATGGAGGGGAAGAAGTCGTCGGAGAAACAGGCAAGGCCAAGGGGGATCGATGACGGTCCGGCAGGCGGCCGGTTGCCGTGATAGCCGATCAGGGCCGAGCTGCCGGCGGTGTCGGTCAGCCAGTAGATGGCGGCGTTGGTGAGGATGTAGTCGTCGCTCACCGCGTCGCCGAACAGCTGCAGGTTCCAGGCCAACTGGCCGACCGGGGAGTCGGCGAGCGCGTGCGCCAGGGTCTGCGGCTGGGTGGACTGGAGGGCGAGGTAGGCGCTCCGGCCGGCCATGAAGCGTTCCAGGGCGGCCAGCTTCGCCCGGTCGTCCGGTCCCAGCAGGGCGCGCTCCGCCGGATCATCGGACGGCAGGGAGAAGATCTGGGTGACGTGCACCCCGACGACGCGGTACGGATCCAGGCGTCCGAGCTCGATGGAGATCAAGGAGCCGACGTCGTTGCCGTGCGCGCCGTAGCGCTCGTAACCGAGCCGGCGCATCAGCTCCGCCCATGCCGCGGCGACGCGGCGGCGGTTCCAGCCCGGCTCGCGCGGTACACCGGAGAACCCGAAGCCGGGCACTGAGGGGATGACGAGGTGGAAGGCGTCGCTCAGCCGGTCGATCAGCGGCAGGAACTCCGCGACCGACATCGGCCAGCCGTGGGTGAGGATGAGCGGCAAGGCGTCCGGCCGGGCCGAACGGATGTGCAGGAAGTGCACGTCAAGCCCATCGATTTCGGTCATGAACTGCGGGTGGACGTTGATCCGCCGCTCCCAGGCGCGCCAGTCGTAGCCGTCGCGCCAGTACTCGACCAGGTGCCGGACGCGGTCGGCGGGCACGCCGAGCCCGTGGCCGGGCAGCGGGCGGGTGAAGCGGGCCGCGGCCAGCCGGGCGGCCAGGTCGTCCAGGCTCTCCTGCGCAATCCTCACCCGGTACGGCCGCATCATGACCGGGCCGCCTCGTCCAGCACCCATGCCAGCGACTCCGGTTCGGTGATCATCGGCCAGTGCCCGGCGTCCAGCGTGATCACCTCCAAGCCCGGCATACGCGGCGGGCCGCCCGGGTCGGCCGCGCAGGCGATGTAGGTACGGGGCAGCCCCTGCACCGCACGCAGGTCGGCCGGCGCCGGGTCCTGGTAGGTGCCGATCGGCTGGCCGACCCCGCGTGCCCGCAGCCAGGCCCGGTCCTCGGGGGTGAGCCCGTGCTCGCCGAAGCCGGCGTCGATGATCTCGTCGCTCATCACCGGGATCCGCCCGTCCCGGACAGTCCGCATGATCGCTTCGACCACGGGCGCGGGAGTGATGTCGAACAGGCTCCGGCCCGGCTCGGGCAGCAGCGCGGCGAGGTAGACCAGCCGGGCGATCCGTCCGGGAATCATGGTCGCGGCGATCGTGGCCGGGGCTCCGCCGTAGGAGTGCGCCACGAGCACCACCTCGCGCAGCCCGGCGTACTCGATCGCGGCCGTGATGTCGCGGGCATGCGTGGTGAGCGTCGTGTCCGACGAGCCCAGATGCGCGCGGTCGCCGAAACCGGTGAGCGTCAGCGGATGCACCTGGTGGCCGTACGCGGTCAGCAGCGGCGTGACACGCTCCCAGGCCCATGCGCCGAGAAACGAACCGCCGACGAGAACGATGGTCGACATCGCGTCGACTCCTTCCGATCAATGTCTTACCGGCGCAAGACTAGGGAGGATTGTGGACGCTTTCTGCCCTCATTAGGATCGCGACCGTGTCCCGTCCCGCGACTCGTGTCCTGGCACTGCTGGAAATCCTGCAAGACCGCGGCCTGGTGCCCGCTGACGAACTGGCCCGGCGCCTGGACGTCGACGCCCGCGCCGTCCGCCGCTACATCACCGCCCTGCGCGACATGGACATCCCCGTCGAGTCCGTCCGCGGACGCTACGGCGGCTACCGGCTGGCCCGCGGCGTGCGCCTGCCGCCCCTGATGCTCGCCGATGACGAAGCGGTCGCCGTCGCGGTCGCGCTGGCCACCGGCAAGCAGCACGAACAGGTGGGAGAGCCCGGCCCGACCGACCGGGCGCTGGTCAAACTCAACCGTGTCCTGCCCGCGCCGCTGCGCCGGCGCGTCACCGCGTTGATCGCCGCCACCTCGGCGACAGCAGGCCCGCTGACTCCCGAACCCCACCTGGCGCTGACGCTGGCCGCGGCGGTCCACGCGCGGCACACCGTCCGGATCGAGCACACCCGCGGCGCACGCGAGGTGGACCCGTATGGGCTCGTGGTGCACGCACGCCGCTGGTACCTGGTCGGACACGACCATCTGCGCGCGGCCATCCGCATGTACCGCCTGGACCGGATCAGCGACGCCGCCGAACTGCCCGGCACATTCACCCCGCCCGGCGGTTTCGACCCCGTCACCCACGTCCTGCACACGTTGACGCTCGGCGCCTGGACCCACCGCACCGAGGTATGGCTCGACACCGACCTGGACACCGCCCGCGACCACCTGCCGGCCACCTTCGGCGACCTGCACGCCTGCCCCGACGGCGGCGTGCTCCTGGTCAGCGGCGCGGAGAGCCTGCCCGCCATGGCGCGCATCCTCACCGGCCTGCCCTGGCCCTTCACCGTCCGCAGCCCGCCCGCGCTGGTCACGGCCCTCGCCGAGCACGTCACCGCGCTCACCCTGGCCGTCGCCCGCTCCCGTCCCGGAGCGTAGCCGTCGGGCGCCGACATCGAGAGCTACCTGAACCGGCTCTCCTACCAGGAGGCGAACGACAAGCTCACCCACGAAGCGCGGGCTCGGGATCGTCCGCCGACTCAAGCGGACGCCGGCCCGCGTCCGCAGCCTCGGGCTGATCCGCCCCGCGCAGGCCGCCGTCGGCCTCCCCGGCGACCTAGTGCCCCTCACCAGCGACGTCCCGCAAGAGCCCGACGACGACGAACCGGGCCGAGCCCTCCCACGGGGGATTGTCAGGGAGTCGCGAAGCGCGCGGCGATCGTCCGGGCCGCTTCGTCGACCGCTCGCGACCGTTCTTCCTTGGTGATCGACCACGTACCGTGCGTGAGGCGCGGCCAGAAGACCGCGGAAGCGATCATGCCGAGGAACTGTGCGGATACCAGATCCGGATCATCGATGTCGGCGCTTCCTGCGGAGTGTGCCTCCCGCAGATAGCGCCCCAGCGCCTGCAGGACAGGCAGCGTGCCGAAGTCGAAGGTGCGCTCGCGCAGTTCGGGGAAGTGGTGCGATTCGGCGATCACGGTTCGCATCAGAGCGACCATGCGAGGACGGGTCAACAGTTCCGAATACGCCCGGCCTAGCACCACCAACCCGGCGTAGAGGTCGCCGGTCGGGATCTCGACCGGTTCCGGAGCCGGCGACCCGCCTGCCGCGAGCACCGTGGCCTCGAAGAGCTCGGCCTTGGTCGGGAACTGCTTGAAGAGCGTCGACTTGGACACCCCTGCGCGCTCGGCGACACGTGCCAGTGGCGTGCGGTCGTACCCGAACTCCAGGAAGAGCTGAGCGGCGGCGCCGAGGATCGCCTCGCGATTGGTCGCGGCCACCGCACGGTGGTACGAGGAGCGTCCACGTGTCATCCGTTCAGTATCTCACGAGGCGAGTTCCTTGACTCACCATTACGACCACGATTAGGTTGATAGAGGCGAGTCGCCCGACTCACCTCTCGGAGATAGGAGCGGCTCATGGCTACCGTGATCGTCCACGCGACCATCACTCTTGACGGGTTCATGGCCACGAAGGACGGCGGGGTCGACTGGATGTTCGGCCGACCCTCCGCTCCCGAGGATGACGTCGTCGTCGAGACAGTGATGAGCCGGATCGGCGCGGTGGTCGGCGGCGCGAACAAGACCCAGACCATCGAGGACGGCGAGATCCCGTATGGCGGCATGCTGAAGGTCCCGGTCTACCTGATGACCCACAGCGCCCATGAGCCGATCGAGCGCGACGGCACCACGTACAACTTCGTCGTCGACGACATCAACGAGGCCGTCAGGCTGGCCACGCAAGCGGCCGGGGACGGCTGGGTCAGCCTGCTCGGAGGAACCATCTCACGACAGTGCCTGCGGCTCGGTCTCGTCGACGAGCTCCACCTGGACGTGGCGCCGGTCCTGCTCGGCGACGGCATCTCGCTGTTCGTAGGCCTTGGGCGGCACATCGAACTTGAGCGCCTCGATACATCAGCCTTCGCGAGTGAGACTCATCTTCGCTACCGAGTCCTCCGTTAGCCAGAGTTGCTCGGCCACCAGGTCGGCCAGGTTGCGGTTGCTCTCAGCTGGCCCGCGACCACGACTACCGTGCCGAGCCCGTGGGCGAACCGGCAATCGGACATTCATGAGCTGCTCAGCAACGGCTTCGAAGCCTGAGCCGCAAGCATGCCCGCTCTCGCCACGGCCGTCGCCTGTATCTGCTCGTCGAGCCCAACCCGGTCCCCGGGGGTTCGGATCGTTAGGAGGCAGAGCGTGCTCACTTCCGCCTGGTAGCGGCCGGTGGCGCGAGCCGCCGCTCGGCCCGAGCGGCGGCGGACGGCTCGCCTCCAGCGGCGGCGTTCGGCGAGGTTCGCGAGGGGTGCCACCTCGTCGGGAGCGACGTGGCCGTCCTGTGCCAGCGCCGGCAGGGCCCCGGCGATCATCTTCCCTTCGCGCTTGCGTACGACCAGTGCCAGGACCAGCATCGCGAGGAACACCGGCATCATGACGGCTCCGTAGATCTTGTAGATCAGGTATGGATCGCTTCCGGCGAGCCCCGCCCAGTCCCATGCGCCGTGCAGGACGATCGCGACGAACAGCCCGGCGAGGGCGAGCCCCAGGCGTGCGCCTCGGCCGCGCTTGTTCGCGGCTGCGGCGATGCCGAGTCCGAACACGGCGACCATCAGCGGGTGGAAGAACGGCACCATCACCACGCGCAGGAAGAAGCCGGCCCCGAGCAGGGCGACGGCTTTGACGTCGGACGTGTCCGACGCGGCGAAGGTCGTGATGATGCGACCGAAGTAGAGGATGTTCTCCGTGAAGGAGAACCCGGCGCCGACGAGCCCGGCGTAGACGACGCCGTCGAGCAGGCCGGTGACCTGCCTGCGGCGGTACACCAGCAGCCACACCAGGAACAAGCCCTTGAGGATCTCCTCGGTGACCGGGGTGATCACCAGCGGGCGGAACCACGCGCCGACGTCCGTACCCATGGTGGTGTCGACGACGGCCTGAAGTCCTTGCTGCGACCAGATCGAGCAGAACGCCGCGAACGACGCTCCCCACGCGAACGCCGACGCCAGGCGACGCGGCCGCTCGGGCTCCCAGCGGTCGAGCCAGCGGAACGCGCCCACGACGGGAAGGGTGACCAGGGCGGACAGCGGCAGTCCTGCCGCCACCCCGCTCCAACCGGCCTGCGTGGCCACCCAGACTACGGAGAAGAGCCACGCGGCTCCTGCCGACAAGAGCCGGAGAGCCCACGTGCGGCTGCGCGCGGGTCTCGTCGATGTGCGCATTGCTGTGTTCCTTCGTCGGTACCTCGGCGCCGCAGGTCTGCGGTCGCTGCTCCAGGGGACACCGTGCCGTTGCGGCATACTCAAATCGGCCGGTCATGAGGAGGGAGGCGGCATGAGCTGGAGCACGCGGGAAGTCGCACGACTCGCGGGGACGACCCTGCGTACGGTCCGGCACTACCACGAGATCGGCCTGCTCGACGAACCTGAACGGCTGCCGAACGGCTACAAGGTCTATCGAACCGAGCATCTCGTGCGGCTCGTGCAGATCCGCCGTCTCACCGGACTCGGCTTCTCGCTCGCCGCGATCGCGGCGATGGAGGACGAGCCGGAGCAGCTCGACGAGACCCTGCGCGCCGTGGACGCCGAACTCGCCGCCACGATCGCGCGGCTGGAGGAGGCGAGGGAGGAGATCGCGAAGCTACGGGATCGGCCGGTACCGACCGACCTGCCCTTCGGCATCTCGGCTGCGGCGACCGACGCGCGGCTGTCGCGAGCCGACCGGTCGCTGTTCGCCGTGCTCTCCCAGGTGGTCGGCGATGCCAACACCCCGCACTGGCAGGCGCTCCTGCGCGACTTCGAGCGCGATGACGTGACCGACGAGTTCGACGCGCTCGCGCCGGACGCCGACGAGGAGACCCGTGAACGACTCGCCCGGCACATCCTTCCGCAGATGATCGCCCTGAACGGCAAGCACCCGTCACCGCCCCGCACCGTCGAGCACGCGGCGACCGGCCGGCAGGCGGCGACCGCCGCGGTGATCAGCGCCGTGCTCGACCTCTACAACCCGGCACAGCTCGACGTCCTGACGCGCATCTGGAAACACCTGGGCTGACCCGGGGCCGTCGGCCCGCACCGCCGGCGCCCCGCGACCGAGCTGGAAACCGCATGACGCGCGTGGCGCGGTGACCTTCCTCCTCATCCTGGCCGGCGTCACCTCGATGCGGCTGAACCCGCTCCTACAGCGCGCCGTCGGGGCGGCTCCGGGTTCTCTTTCCGAGGCCCGCGACGCGCCGTGGCCCGGTCAAGGCGGTGAGCAGGAGCACCAGGGCACCGCTCAGCAGCACGGCGCTCGCGATGTGGCCCCGCGTCCATCGGGAGTGCCAGTGCTGCCAGTCGACGGGTACGGATTGCGCCATCCACGTGGCGAACATCCCGTTCACGGGTCGCACCACGGCGAGCCACAGCACGAACGCGGCGACCATCAGGACTCCGGCCAGGACGGTGAGGCGGAACCGGTTCGTCCCCCGTTCTGCCGTGGCGAGTGCGGCGGCCACGACGATGCCCAGCGCCTCCATCGCTCCGATCACGGGCGTGAGACGCGGATGGACGTCCCTGTTCAGCCGCACGCGGAGCTCGGTGTCGAAGATCAGCTCGATGGGCATCTCGAGCAGGCGGACGAAGGTCAGTGCGAGGAGGGCCGTCACGAGGCCGACCGCGGCGGTCCAGAGCGCGCGCAGCCACCACGACACAACCAGATCCCTTCTCTGCTTCCTTCTTCGCCCTGCGCACACCGGCGCGAGGCGATCTACGACCATTTCATCCGGAAATGTCCTGATACGCCAGACAACCGTTGCATACTGCAACGGATCTGTGATGCACGGCCTGAGCTGGTGGGCGCCGTACGGCCTGGGCAGAAGCCCAGGGAGACCGCACGCGAAGGGAACGCTCGATGCCCGCACCCGCGCGGCTCACCGCCCGAGACGGCCAGGGCCGGCAGGCCAAGGAGCAGGCCCGGCGGGCCCCGGCCCGGCCCGATGCGGGGGGTCTACGGCGCGGTCAGGCGGCGCTGTCGTCGCCGCGCAGAACCCGCGCGAACCGCCGGCCCGGCTCGGGATCCACGCCCAGGAGCTGGGCGTAGTGCTCGTGGAGCTCCTCCCACGGCTCGTGCGCCACCTCTTCGGGGATGAACTGGCCGTCGAGGTACGGCCCGAGCCGCCAGAAGTAGGTCTCCCAGCCGGTGGCGGTCTGCGCCGCGGTGTCGAGGTCGTCGATGACGTGGGTGAAGACCAGGCGGCAGCCGTCTCCCTCGGCGGTCAGGTCGAAGCTGTGGTGCTGGCCCGCGTACGTCCAGGCCAGGCGGCGGGGCGGGTCGACCTCGGTCACCTCCACGGTCTGGCCGGCGGCCTCGAAGGTCTCCCCCACCGCCGGCGTCCAGTCGACCGCGGCCGGGAACCAGCGCTCCAGCTCCGCCGGGACGCTGACGGCCCGCCACACCCGCTCGATCGAGTGGGACAGCTTGCGCTCGAAGCGCAACGCCGGACGGCCGTCGATCTTCTGCAGGGTTCCGTGAATCATGGGTTCTCCTCAAGGTGTCGTTCAAGGGCGTCCAGGCGTCCCGACCAGTACATGCGGTAGGGCTCCAGCCACTGGTAGACCTCGGCCAGTGGCTCCGGACTCAACGCGTACATCCGCTGCTTGCCCACCGGGCGCACCACGACGAGTCCGGCCTCGCGGAGCACTTTGAGGTGTTTGGACACGCCGGGCTGGCTCAGGTCAAGGCGTTCCACCAGTTCTCCGGCGGACCGCTCACGCTCCCGCAGCAGATCGAGGATCTGCCTGCGGTGCGGCTCAGCAAGGGCTGCGTAGGCGCTCACGTGCTCATATTGCCAACTAGAAATATGAGATGCAAGTCGGGGCAGGCCGGCGGCGATGTGTTGACCCCCGTCGGGGGCCCGGCATCGCCGGTTCCAGCTGCGGAGCCCTGAGACTCGGGTGGGCGCGCCGCATAAGGACCTGGGCTCATTCCTGCGAGGGGGATGAGCGGGTGCCCCGTGGAGGCTCTCCCGTAAGTTGCCAGGACGCCTTCGGCGCAGGAACCCGGTGAAATTCCG
This sequence comes from Nonomuraea sp. NPDC049504, assembly GCF_040676845.1. NCBI lineage: Bacteria > Bacillati > Actinomycetota > Actinomycetes > Streptosporangiales > Streptosporangiaceae > Nonomuraea > Nonomuraea sp. NPDC049504. The sequence continues at coordinate 10,845 of NZ_JBFAPT010000056.1, read as the reverse complement.
GGGCGGTTCCGCCACCGTGATCAGGTCCGCGTGGGTCTGCAGCCAGATATTCGCCGAGGGTTATCCGAGCGCTGGACAGGGCGAGAACCCCGGAGGAGGAACCCGCCCATGGCCGCGTCCGTACATCTTTGCCTGTTGTCGACGTCCGACACCGATCTGCTCTCCGCGCAGGCCAGCGGAGCCGAGTACGCATTCGCCAATCCGGCGCGTGACGGCGATGCCGGCCTTCAGGCCCGCGTGGCGAGCGCCGACCTGGTGGTCGTGCGGCTGCTCGGTTCGCCGCACGACCTTTGACCGGCGCTGGCGGCCGTCCGCGCCGCCGGAACGCCGGTCGTCGTGCTCAGCCGGGAGCAGCAACTGAACGCGTAGTTGATGGAGCTGTCCAGCATCCCCATCAGGATCGCGGCCGAGGCCCACCGCTACCTGGCCGAGGGCGGCCCGATCAACGCGGCCCCGTTGCACGCCTTCCTGTCGGACAGGTGCTCCTGACCGGTGAAGGCTTCGAGCCGCCCACGCCGATACCTTCTGGAGTTCCCCGAGCGAACCGCGCCGGCCGACACCTCCCTGGCCCGGATCGGCATCCTGTACTACCGGGCACACCAGGTCAGCGGCAACACGGCCTTCGCTCACCCCCTGGCCGACGCCATCGACGCGACCGGCGAGGCCGTCGGAGTGCCGATCTTCGCGTTCACGCGTCGGTGAGCGCGGGCGGTGAGGACGAAACCTGGGACGTGGAGCGGATCGCCGCCCTGGACATCCCGGCGCTGCAGGGCCTCTTCCTGACCAGCGGCCGGGCGGAGTGGGAGGCGAGCGACGACGGCGTCACCCCGCTCGACTCCGCCAACCAGATCGCGATCCTGGAGTTCGACGGGCGGATCACCGTCCCGTTCTCCTTCAAGGAGATCGACGCCGACGGCCTGCCTCGCTACGCCGCCGAATCGGAGCGCTGCCGCCGCGTCGCCGCCATCGCGGTCAATCAACCACGCCCACCTGCGCCGTGTGCCCAACAGGGAGAAGAAGGTCGCGCTGGTGCTGTCGGCGTACCCGACCAAGCACTCGCGGATCGGCAACGCGGTCGGGCTCGACACCCCGGTCACCACCATCCGCCTCCTGCGCCGGCTGCGGCGACGCCGACTACGACCTGGGCGCGCCGCACCCGATACCAGACCTCGACCTCGACGACACCGAAGCCGGCGACGCCCTGAAGCACGCGTTGATCGCGGCGGGCGGCCAGGACGAGGAATGGCTGACCTCAGGGCACCTCGCCGGCGCCGATGTCCGGATCAGCGCCGAGCAGTACGCCCGCCGGACCGCGGAGCTGCCCGCCGCGCTGCGCGAGAGGATGGCCGAAGCATGGGGCGAGGACCCGATGCCGGTTGACCCAGCTGCCCAGGGTGCTGGCGTTGATGTCGAACTCCCGCGCCACCGAAGCGACCGTCCGATCGCCCTCCAGCACCAGGCGAACGGCGTCCTCCTTGAACTCCGGCGAGAACTGCCTGCGACGCCTCGTCACGTACCTACCTCTTCCAGACTGCTGTCAGCTTATGTAGCTGGCGGTCCGGAATCTGCTAGGCACCTCAGTCAGCGTAGTGGTGGCCGAGAAGACAACAGACCTGCTGTCTTTCCGAATCGACATGCGTACGGGTGAGGTCGTCATGGTGTCCTGGTCCATCACGTGGGCACGGCCCCGGCGACTATGGTGAGGTCTTCTCTTCCATCTCGATATCCCCGTACCAAGTACTGCGACGGCCGTGGGTGCGGCGTGTTTCCGGCCGGGCACGGCCGCGGCCGGGCCCCTTTATCCGTGCGGTGGTTGCCCGCCGCCTTCGGCGCGTTGCCGGCTTGGGCCCTTGGCGCGGGTCAGGCCGAAGGCCGCATTGATGAGGGCCAGATGAGACAGTGCTTGAGGGAAGTTCCCGACCATACGTCTGGCGGCGGTGTCGTACTGCTCGGCCAGCAACCCGACGTCGCTGCGCAGGGCCAGGACCTTTTCCAGCAGGCGGCGGCCGTGCTCATGCTGGCCTTGCAGGACGTAGTTGTCGGCCAGCCACAGAGTGCAAGCGATGAACGCCCCCTCGGGTCCGGCCGGCAACCCATCGATGATTGCGGGCCCGGTGGTGGTGTAGCGATGCACGAGCCCTTCGCTGGTCAGCTCGGCAGCGATGGCCTGCACCGTACGGAGGATACGTTCGTCCTTGGCGGGCAGGAACCCCACCGGAGCCATGAGCAGCAGAGAGGCGTCCAGCTCTGGGGAGCCGTAGGACTGGGTGAATACTCCCTTGTCTGGGTTGTAGCCGTTGGCGCAGACGTCATCGAAGATCGCCTGCCGTAGTCCCTGCCACCGCCCGGCAGGCCCGGGCAGGCCGAACGACTGCGTCGCCTTGATCGCCCGGTCGACTGCCACCCACGCCATGACCTTGGAGTGGGTGAAGTGGCGGCGCGGGCCACGGACCTCCCAGATGCCTTCGTCGGGCTGGCGCCAGTTGGACTCGAGGAAGTCCATCAGCGCAAGCTGGACATCCCAGGCCGCTTTGTCGGGTTCGATGCCGCTGCAGCGGGCTTGGTGCAGCGCGTCCATGAGCTCGCCGTACACATCGAGTTGGAACTGGCCGCCGGCGGCGTTGGCGATGCGGACCGGCCTGGAGTCGTGGTAACCGCACAGCCACGGCAATTGGAGTTCCGTCAGCCGACGTTCGCCGGCGACCCCGTACATGATCTGCATGTCCTGTGGCCGTCCGGCGACCGCACGCAGCAGCCATTCCCGCCAAGCCACCGCTTCGCTGACGTAGCCGGCTTGAAGCAGGGCCAGCAGGGTGAAGGTGGCGTCACGAATCCAGCAGAAGCGGTAGTCCCAGTTGCGCACTCCGCCGAGGGCCTCCGGCAAAGACGTGGTGGGCGCGGCTATGATACCGCCACTGGGCGCGTAGGTCAGCGCTTTGAGCGTAATGAGCGAGCGAACAATCGCGTCCCGGTAGCGCCCTTGGTAGGCGCATCCCGCGGTCCAGTCCTGCCACCATCGCGTCGTTTCCTGAACAGTCCCCGCCAGGTCGGGGAGCCGCTGCGGCTGCTGTCCCAGGTCGGTCCAGCTGAGCTGGAACCCGGCCGACTCCCCCGCGCCGATGCAGAACCCGGCCGTCACGTGTGCGTCGCTGATCTGGAGGTCCACATCGGCGTGCAAGGTGAGCGTGTCCGGGCCGGCCTCCATGGTGACGACCCGGTCATGGCTGCGTATCAGGGGTGGGATATGGCCGTAGTCCAGGCGCGGCAACAACTCCAGGCGCATCGGCACGGAGCCACGCACGCCTTCCACCCGTCGGATCACGACGATGGGGCCGTGCCGGATCGGCATGCAGTCGACGACGCGAGCCACGCCGGTGCCGGTGGTGAACTCCGTTTCCAGGACGAGGGTGTCGTCGCGGTAGCGGTGCACCTGCCGGCTTTGGGCGTCGGTGGGCGCGATGAGCCACCGGCCGTTTGCTGGCTCGCCCAGCAGGGCGGCGAAGCAGGCGCCGGAGTCGAACCGTGGCAGGCATAGCCAGTCGATGGAACCGTCCAGCCCCACCAGAGCGGCGGTCTGGGTGTCACCGATCAGCGCGTAGTCCTCGATGGGGAGAGGCATCTCCTTGCTCCTCGCATGTTCCTTATGCCGGCCGATCCGCGGGCGCGGGTGCGTGCAGTTCTGCCCTGCGATTACGTGCTGCCCATATTTATTGCTTTATGCAACTTTTGCGGTGTGCTTCAGGGCAGGTTCGCTTGTCGCCGCTTTTGCCGCGCAACGAGGTATAGGACGCCCAATAGGAGTAAGCGGCGTGCAATCTGTTCGGACGACAGACGCGCGGCCCGATCGCATGCCGCCCGCGACTGGGCGGAAATTCGCCGGCAAAGCGACCCGGAAAGCGGAGGAGGCCACCGTGCGGATCATGCTGCTCTTGGTGATCATCATTGTGGTGGGCGGATCGCTGTTCTTCACGGCTGTGGGCCTGCTGCAGCGCTGAGTGCCGCAGCCGCAGCCGCAGCGGGCGGCGGGCGGCGGGCGGCGGTGTGTGATGGCGACCTGCTGGTATGGGCGCCACGAGGCAGGGCAACCGAAAGTGACACAAAGCGCAGTTTTAGTGATCAGCGAGCGGATGAATTGAGTCTCTGAAGAGTGCTCCCGTGACGATCGACAGGACGCGAACCGGCGAACCGTTGACCTTGCCGTTGGCGCCGGCCAGCGCCAGAGGCACCGGCCGGGCGCTGGCGCGCTGGCTGTCGACCACAGACCCCAAGGTCATCGGCTACCTGTATCCGATCGCTTCCTTTGGTTTCTGTTCGCCGGCTTCGCCAACGTGATCATGCCGCTCCAGATCGGCGCGCCCGACGTCGCCTTTCCCCAGCTGAACGCGGTCAGCTTCTGGTTGTTCCTGTTCGGCGGCCTCATCACCCTCAGCGGATTCTTCACCAGGGGCGCAGGACCAGCGAGGTCATCCGTGACCATCTCCAACTCCGCAGTCGAGACAGCTACGTAGTAGCCAGCGGTGTCATCGTCGCGCAGACCATCCACTACTCCACCCGGGCCACCACCGGCTCAGGATCGCTGATCCCACACGTGTGCCTGGCGTCGTCCACGCCTGCGTGGGCAGGCGGCCAACATCTGCGATTCCCGGGGGAGACGATATCGATGCGCAAGATCCTCATTCTGGTCGTCACAGCCGTGATGGCCGCCGCCGGCTGCACCGTCACCCCGCAGCAGCCGCCACCCCCTCCGGAGAACACCACGTCGGTCACGTTGGAGGTGACCAAAGCGCAAGGCACCGTCGTCGCCTTGGTCCCCGTTCACATCAACGGGAAAGGCCCGTACCGATTTCTGCTCGACACCGGCGCCTCCATCTCCACGATCGACGAGCAACTCGCCAAGCGCTTGAACCTGACCTTCACCGGAGAAACCGCCGACGTCGAGGGAGTGGCAAGCCGGACCACCGCCGAACTCGTCCGCGTGCAGCAGTGGAAAGTCGGCACCGTCGCCCTTGACCCGGCCAGAATGGCCGCCCTTGACCTACGTCAGGACAAGCGCGGTGTGGCGGGCCTGCTCGGCTCGGATGTCCTACATGACTTCGGCCACGTGACCATCGACTACCGCAGAGAGCGGCTGCTGGTCCCCAGCCAGCCACCTTCAGCGAACTGAAAATTGGAACAACATCTCAGGACGGACAGAAAGCACAGCCACCAGAGGCGGTCGCTGGGACCAGGCCGACGGGTTGGACTGCCAGCCTGCCGACGTGGCCGTCATAGCGTCCCGCCCCGCTGAAGCAGGGACAGCGTCTGGCTCAGGGTCTCCACACCGTGCACGGTGAGGTCCTGGTCGGCCTGCTTGGCTTCCTGGACTTCCTCGTCCGGCACGAGGAAGATCTTCGCCCCTGCTTCTTCGGCGCCGATCGCCTTCTGCTCGACGCCGCCGACCACACCCACCGTGCCGTCGAGGCGGATGGTCCCGGTCGCGGCGATGTCGCGGCCCTTCGCGTAGTCCTCGCGGGCCAGCAGGTCGGCCACGGTGGTGGCGTAGATCAGCCCGGCCGACGGCCCGGCCACTTCCGGCCGGCTGGCGAAGGACACCTCGAACGGCAGCTCCACGCGCAGGTCCCGGGTCTGGCCGGCGATGCCTATGCCCACTCCTTGGGACAGCCGGGGCAGGTCGATGCTTTGCACGGTGACCTGTTGGGGCGAGCCCTGCCGCTCAATGGTCAAGGTGAAGGTGGTGTCGGCGGGGCGTGAGGAGACCATCTCCTGCAGGGTCCATATGTGCTGGACGGGTTGTCCGTTGACACGTACGATGACGTCTCCCGGCCGGAGCTTGCCCTGGGCGGGCGCTTCCGGCAAGATCCCGGTCACCTGCACGCCCGTACCGTGAATGGGCACGTCGATGCCGACGGCGCGGGCTCCAGCGGCGGCTGCCACTCGCTGGCTCTGCTCGAACAGCTGCCGCTGCTGTTCGAGGTAGTCCGCCGGCCGGACGTCCTGGGGGATGACCGCCGAGGCGCGCAGCACGTCCTGGTCGGGGCGGATCCCGGCGATGAGCGCGCCCCAGGCGTTGGGCTGCTCCAGGCGGACGGAGGTGGCCAGGTAGCGGCCGGTGACCGGGGTGACGGGGCGGCCTTGGATGATGACATCGTCGGCGACGTCGAAGGCTGCGCCCGGGCTGACGACCACCAATGGGGGCCGGTAGAACGCCCCCAGCACGGCCAGCAGGGCGAGCAGCGCCAGCCGGGTCGCCAAGGCCATCCCTCTCTGGCCGGCGCGGGGTTCCTCGGGCAGGCCGCGCAGGAGCCGTACCTCCATGGCATGGGCCAAATCGGAGCCGGAGACCATCCCGGCGACCCGACCCTGCTCCATGACGACGGCCCGGTGGTTGTTGGGCCGCAAGGTGTCGAGGATGGAGACGACCTCGTCCTCGGGCGACACGACCGGTACCCGGTCGACGGGCAGCATGATGTCAGCCACGGTCCGGTAGGTCCGCTGGCCCGGTGCGACGGCGGCGGCCTGCCGCAGGCTCACCAGGCCGGCCAGCCGTTCCTCGTCGACAACGGGAAAGGTGGAGAAGCGCGCATGGGTCGCCGTGGCGAGGAAGCCGTCCACGGTGACATCAGGGGGCACGGTGACGGGATCGCTGCGCATCACATCGCGGATGCGCAGCCCGCGCAGCGACTGCCGGGTGAGGGCGTCGTCGGCTTCGGCCTGCGCCGCCTGAGCCCTCTCTGTCAGACTGCTGTGGTACATGGGACAGATGAGTCCTTTTGATGTGAAGCAGGGCGAGACAGGACGATCGAGACAGTGACGATGACCCTCGCCGACCAGGCCGCCATGACGGGGCAGGATGGTCGGGTGACCGATGAGCAGCCGGCCCGGCCCAAGCGGCGGACGTTCACCAAGGCCTACAAAGCGCGGATCCTGGCCGCCTTCGACGCGCTACCTGAAGGCAGTCCGGAGCGGGGCGCGCTGCTCCGCAAGGAGCGGCTGTATCACTCCCATATCGTGCACTGGAGAAAGCAAGCAGAGAGCGGAACGCTCCCGGCCTCGACCGGCCGGCCGCACAAGAGCGCTGAGGCAGAGGAACTGGCCCGGCTGCGGGCCGAGAACCAGAAACTCAAAGCCGACACCGCGAAACTTGAGTCCCGCAACGAGAAACTGGCCGGCGAACTGGGCAAGACCAAAACCGCGCTGGACATCGCGGGAAAAGCATTCGCGCTGCTTCAGGACATCTCAAGCAGCGCGGACTCCGACACGAACTGAACCGGGTCCTGGACGAGTTTTTCCCGGCCCTGGAAAAGTCGGTCGGCACGGTGAAGGCGTGCGCGGTGTTCGGGAAATCTCGGGCCACGGTCCACCGGCACCGCAATCCGCGCCCGCCGGTGCAGGGACCGCGCCGGCCGTTCCACCACCCGGCCGAACTGTCCGACGCCGAGCGCGAGCAGGTCCTGGCGGTGCTGGACTCGCCGCGCTTCGCCGACAAGTCGCCCGGCCAGGTGTGAGCGATCCTGCTGGACGAGGGCGTCTACCTGTGCTCGCAGGCCACCATGTACCGGCTGCTACGCGAACGCGGGCAAAGCGGCGAACGGCGCGCCCAGGCCGTGCGCCCGCCGACCAGCAAACCCGAGCTGGAGGCCGACCGGCCCAACCGGGTGTGGTCGTGGGACATAACGAAATTGAAAGGCCCGGTGCGGGGCGTCTATTACCTGCTGTACGTCATCATCGACATCTTCTCCTGCAAAGTCGTCCATTGGGAGATCTGGCCTACCGAGAACGGCACCCTGGCCAAGGAATTCATCCAGAACGCCATCGCCGCCAACGACGCCGTCGCACCCCGCTCCATCCACGCCGACCGCGGCACCTCGATGACCTCCAGCACCGTCACCGGCCTGCTCGCGCTCCTGGGCATCGACCAATCGCATTCCCGGCCGCACGTATCCAACGACAACCCTTACTCAGAAGCGCAATTCAAAACCCTAAAATATTGCCCGGCATTTCCCGGCCGGTTCGGATCCATCGAAGACGCCAACGTTTTCTGCGACCAGTTCTTCCGCTACTACAATCACGAGCACCGCCATTCCGGGATCGCGATGCACACGCCCGCCTCGGTGCACGACGGCACCGCCGCGCACATCCAGGCCCGCCGGATCGCCACCCTCCACGCGGCCTTCCAGGCGCATCCGGAACGGTTCCGCGGCCGGCGACCCTTCCCGCCGGCGCTGCCGACCAAGGTGTGGATCAACCAGCCACCCACCGCCTCCGAGCCCGACACCTCACCACAAAGCACGCAAGTAGCCTGACGTCTCACCAGGTTTGACAGGTTCCGGAGCCAGGAACCAGCCCAGCAGGACGAACCACAACCCGCCGAACCCGGTCCCGGTGAAAAAGCTCACCACGCCCAGGGCCACCAGGACGAATCCGAACGCTCTACCTGCCCCTGCCGCCCACTGCGTGGCCCGCAGGAAGCTGCGGCGCCAGGCCCACAGCGCCGCCCGCAGCACGCGGCCGCCGTCCAGGGGTAGCGCGGGAAGCATGTTGAAAGCCAGCAGCAGCAAGTTGATCACAGCGAGGTAGTCGGTCACCGCCACCACCGTCACCAGCCAGCCGAGGAGCTCACCTGTCCACGTCAGGCCGTAGAAAGCGGCGGCCAGAGCGAGTGTAATCATCGGACCGGCGATCGCGACCCGGAACTCGGCTCGTGGCGATCCTGGCTGGCCTCGCAGGTGCGCCACGCCGCCGAGCAGCCAGAGAGTGATCTCTTTGATCTCCACGCCTTGTCGGACGGCTGTGAGGGCGTGGCCGAGCTCGTGCAACAGCACGGAGCCGAAGAACAGCACCGCCGCTACCGCGGCCATGACCAGATAGGTCTCACCGGTCAGACCAGGGTAACTTGTCGGGAACACCCAGCCGGCCAGCGACCAGACGACCAGAGCGGCGATGAGCAGCCACGACCAGTGCGCCCCGATGGCGATGCCTTTGATGCGCAGGAAACGGAAACTGGATGTCATGGGCTGCCTCTTTGAGGGTCGCCGACGGTGGCCGTTCAGTTCGAGGTGGTGACGGGACTTTGGGTACGCCACTGCGAGGGCGGCAGAACCGGAATCTGTTTGCGCGTCTGCCCCGCGTGCTGGAAGGTGAACACGACCGGGATGTAGCTGCCGCTGGGCAACGGCTTGGCAAGGCCGGTCAGGGTCGCCTGAGGCACCGGGCCTCCGCCGGCCATGCCGTCCGGCGGCACACTCCAATCACCGTTCATCCGTGATCCGGTGAAGTGCCCAGGCGACGAGACCGAGACCAGGCGGTCCTTTTGCGAGCCTTGATTCACCAGGGTGAGATAGAGCGGAGCATCGCTCCCCGGGTCCAGTGGATCACCGGATTCCCCTCCGAGGATGAACGCGTTGCGCAGCAGCATGCCGTTCACCGACGCGTTCGCTCCTACGTTCGGGGAGAATTCGTCGACGGAGTATGGCGTGTCATCACCACACGCTGTCAGTGCCAGCAGCATCGCCATCAGCACCGGTGCGCAGGATCTCTTCCTCATGTTCTTCCGCCTACTCCTGGTGACCGCCCATGCCACATGCGCCGATCCGGAGCTTCACGGTTAAGACGAGCATCGCCACGGCAGAGGCCAGGTCGGCCCGGCCCCGCTGGCTCCCGCCGCACCTGGCCTTCGCTCGTTCTCACCGGACTTCCGGCTCCGGCCGGATCTTTATCTGATTGCTGACGTCGGCTACGCCCTCGGTGTCCCAGGCGTCGTCCCCGGCCGCGCGTTTGGCCAGCCAGGAAGGCACTTCACCGCCGAGGATCACGACGTGCTGCTTGACGTCCACTTTCAGTTCGCTGTCCTTGGTATACGGGTTTTCCCGTAGCCGGTCGACGATCCGGGACTTGATCTGGCCGTCGGTCGGCTCCGTCGTGACGGGCGCTCCCCACCAGCCGTAGTAGTAACGCTGATCGGGGTAAGTCCACGGGTTCAGCGGAAACATGTTCACTCCTCGTAACGGTGATACGGCTCGCCTTACCCCAGTAGTTCGTCTCTATACGAGCCGCGCCTTTGCTGGTTCTCGGGCATGGGCGCCCTGAGGCTGGCGTCGTCGCCGATTCCCGCCCGCCACGCCCGACGTGCTCCGGATCATCCGGCCGGTGCGGCAATTTGCCCAATCCTCGACCGGCTCTTGGCGCTTCCACTCTTTGGACGGGGGCAGACGTAGCCCCAGCAGCTAAGGAGAGGGCCAGTGCCATGCTCAGACGCGGAACGCTCCCCGTCCATCCCGCCCAACGTCAGCCTCGGCCGCGGCATGATCACCGAGCCGGCCGCTGTCCGCGCCACCATCCAGGTGCCGTCACGGTCAATGCGACGACTTGAGGTGAGCATGCGTCTCATGCTGGTAATCACGCTGATCCTGGCGGTCGGGGGCTCGCTGTACTTCATCGCCGTGGGCTTGCTCCATCAGTGATGGAGCTGGTGGCCGACCGCGTCGCGGCGGCGCCCGTACTATCCTTCCCGTGGAGCTTCATACACGTTCACCTGTTTATGCCGGGACGCACGTGTGCCGTTGCAGGAGCGGCATAGCGGTGTCATCGCGCACGGATCGTGTGCGTGACCAATTCGCCCGTAGTTCATGCAGGGTGCTTCGCGGATAGCCGTTCAGAGGCAGTAGCCGATGTTCGACCTCTCTATCTTTCGGCCCTGGCCCATGCCGGAGTGGTTCAGCCGCCCAGCCCTCTGTGCGCCGCACCCTCGACCGGGACTTGCCCCCGAAGTGTGGACACCTTGAGTACCGGATGATGGGAATCCGGAGACAAGGAGTTCCACGTGGCGATGAAGTCGTATCCGCCGGA
>NZ_JBFAPT010000055.1:0-37391 GCF_040676845.1 Nonomuraea sp. NPDC049504 | reverse complement strand
CCGTTCGAGCGGTTGGTGGAGGAGCTGGCCCCGTCCCGGTCGCTGGCCCGGCATCCGCTGTTCCAGGTGATGCTCACCGTCCAGAACAACACCGACGCCACCCTGGACCTGCCCGGCATGGTCCCCTCGGACCTCGCCAAGGGCGTGCTGGCGGCCCGCTTCGACCTCGACTTCAACGTCGGCGAGGTCTTCGACGAGCAGGGAGCCCCGGCCGGCCTGCAGGGGTCGCTGGTCGCGGCGGCCGACCTGTTCGAGGAGGAGAGCGTCGAGCGGCTGGCGCGCCGGTGGGTGCGGCTGCTGGAGAGCCTCGACACCCTCATGGACGCCCCGCTCTCCGCCGTGGACGTGCTCGACGACGCCGAGCGGCGCCAGGTCCTGGACACCTGGCAGGGATCGCCGGCGGCGCTGCCGCCGACGTCGGTGGTGCGGGAGATCGAGGCGCAGGCCGACCGCACCCCCGACGGGGTGGCCGTGGTGTCGGGCGGCGCCCACCTGACGTACGCGCAGCTCGACGCCCGCGCGAACCGGCTGGCCCGGCGCCTGATCGCGCACGGCGTGGGGCCTGAGTCGCCGGTCGGCGTGCTGTTCAAGCGCGGCGTGGACGCCATCGTCGCGCTGCTCGCCGTCTGGAAGGCGGGCGGCGTGTACGTGCCGATCGACGTCGAGTACCCGATCGAGCGGGCCGAGTACATGCTGCGGGACGCCGGCGTACGGGTCGTGGTGACGGACCGCGACATCTGCGCGCGGGTCGGGCTGGCCGCACGCACGTCCGGCGTCGAATGGGTGGTCATGAACGACCCCGCCGAGGCGGCCCGGCTGGCGAGCCTGCCGGACGAGCGGCCGGGAGCGGCGATCGACGGTTCGAGCCTGGCGTACGTCATCTACACCTCGGGCTCGACCGGCGCCCCGAAGGGCGTGGGCGTGGCGCACGCCGGGCTGGTGAACCTCATCGAGGTGTTCGCCCCGATCATGGGCGTCGGGCCGGGGGCCGGGGTGCTGCAGTTCGCCTCGTTCGGCTTCGACGCCTCGGTGCTGGACGTCGCCGTGACCCTGGCGCGCGGCGGACGTCTCGTCGTCGCGCTGCCCGCCGAGCGGACCGACGCCGGGCTGCTGCGCGAGCTGGTGACCACGGAACGGGTGTGCGCGGCCAGCGTGGTGCCGTCGCTGCTCGAGGTGATCGACCCGGCCGGCTGGCCGGGCGTGCAGGCGCTGCTCGTGGGCGCCGAGCCGATCGCGAGCGGGACGGCGCGCACCTGGTCGTGGGGCCGCCGCCTGGTCAACACCTACGGCCCCACGGAGGCGACGGTGATGGTGGCCGAGGGCCTCGTCGAGCACAACGGGACCCGCTCGGCGGTGCCGTTCGGCCGGCCGATCGCCAACACCCGGCTGTACGTGCTGGACGACCACCTGGCGCCGGTGCCGCCTGGCGTCGCCGGCGAGGTCTACATCGCGGGCGTCCAGGTGGCGCGCGGCTATGTCGGCCGGCCCGGGCTCACGGCGGAGCGTTTCGTGGCCTGTCCGTACGGCGGCCGCATGTACCGGACGGGAGACGTGGCCCGCTGGACCGCCGACGGCGAGCTGATCTTCGTGGGCCGGGTGGACGAGCAGGTGAAGATCCGTGGCATGCGGGTCGAGCCGGGCGAGGTGCGGGCGGTGCTGGCCACGCACCCGGACGTGGCCCAGGCGGCGGTGATCGTGCGCGCCGACGGAGGAGAGAAACGCCTGGTCGCCTACGTCGTGGGCGGCGACGCGGAAGACGTCAGGCGTTACGCCGCCGACCGCCTGCCCGCCCACCTGGTGCCCTCGGCCGTGGTCGTGCTCGACGAGCTGCCCCTGACCGTCAACGGCAAGCTCGACCGCGCCGCCCTGCCCGCCTCCGCCGAACACCAGGCGGGCCAGGGGAGAGCCCCGGCCACGCCGCAGGAAGAGGCGCTGTGCGAGGTGTTCGCGCAGGTGCTCGGCCTGGAACGGGTCGGCGCCGACGACGACTTCTTCACCCTGGGCGGCCACTCCCTGCTGGCCATCCAGCTGGTCAACACGATCCGGCACGCCATCGGCGTCGAGGTCAGGATCGCCGACGTCTTCGACACGCCGACGGTGGCCGGTCTGGCCCACCGCATCGAACAGGGACGACCATCGCGTCCGGCGCTCCGGCCGATGCGTCGCGGACAGGAGGACTCCTGATGATCCCCTTGTCGTTCGCGCAGCGCCGGCTGTGGTTCATCCACCGGCTCGAGGGCCCGAACGCCGCCTACAACCTGCCCTTCGTCCTGCGGCTGACCGGCGACCTCGACCGCGACGCGCTCGCCGTGGCGGTGCGTGACGTCATCGCCCGGCACGAGGTGCTGCGGACGGTGTTCCCGGTCGAGGGCGGTGAGCCGTACCAGCGGATCCTGAGCATGGACGAGCTGGCGTGGGAGCTGCCGGTCGTCGAGGTGGACCCCGGCGCTCTCGACGGCGCGGTGGCCGAGGCGAAGGGGTGCGCCTTCGACCTCGCCCGTGAGGTGCCGATCCGGGCGTGGTTGTTCGTGGCGGGGCCCGGCGAGCAGGTCCTGGTGGTGGTGACGCACCACATCGCGGCGGACGGCTGGTCGATGGGGCCGCTCGCCCGGGACCTGTCGGCCGCCTATGAGGCACGCGCCGCCGGTCGGGCCCCGGCCTGGGAGCCGCTGCCGGTGCAGTACGCGGACTACACGTTGTGGCAGCGGGAGCTGCTCGGCGCGGAGGACGATCCGGGCAGCGTCCTGGCCCGGCAGATCGGGTTCTGGCGGGAGACGCTCGACGGCATCCCCGAAGAACTGGACCTGCCCTATGACCGGCCCCGCCCGGCCGTGTCGAGCAACCGCGGGATCAGGGTGCCCGTCACGATCCCGGCCGACGTGCACCGGCGGCTGACCGAGATCGCCCGGACCGAACGGGCCACCCTCTTCATGACGTTGCAGGCTTCCCTCGCGGTGCTGCTGGCCAAGCTGGGCGCGGGCCGCGACATCCCGATCGGCTCCGCGCACGCCGGCCGTACCGACCAGGCCCTGAACGACCTGGTCGGCTTCTTCGTCAACACGCTGGTGCTGCGCGCTGACCTGTCGGGGGACCCGACGTTCCGCGAGATGCTGGGCCGGGTGCGGGCGGCGAGCGTGGCCGGCCTCGCCCACCAGGACGTGCCGTTCGAGCGGCTGGTGGAGGAGCTGGCGCCGTCGCGGTCGCTGTCCCGCCACCCCCTGTTCCAGGTGATGCTCAACCTGCAGAACAACGCCGCGGCGACCCTGGAGCTGGCCGGCGTGCGGGCGGGCGAGGAGGACGACGCGGCCCAGGCGTCGTCCGCCAAGTTCGACCTGACCCTGAACATGGACGAGACGACCGACGAGCAGGGCGCGCCGGCGGGGCTGCGCGGCTGGCTGACCGTGGCCGCCGACCTCTTCGACGCCGACACCGCCGAACGCCTCGCCCGCTGGTGGACCCGCGTGCTCACCGCGGTGGCCGGCGACCCCGCCGTACGCCTGTCCGGCGTGCGGGTGCTGGGAGCACGCGAACGCGACCGGCTGGTCAAGGAGGGGAGCCCGCAGGGGACACCGGTCGCCGCGCCGTCCGTGGCCGCCCTGTTCGAGGCGCAGACGGCCAGAACGCCCGAAGCCGTGGCCGTGACGCACGCCGGGACCGAGGTGTCGTACGCCGAACTCGACGCCCGCGCCAACCGGCTCGCCCACCACCTGATCGGGCACGGCGTCGGCCCGGAGTCGGTCGTCGGCCTCTGCCTGCCGCAGGGCACGGAGATGATCGCGGCCATCCTGGCGGTGTGGAAGGCGGGCGCGGCGTACCTGCCCATCGACCCCGAGCAGCCCGGGGAGCGGATCGCGTACATGCTGGCCGACAGCGCGGCGGCGCTGGTGCTGACGCGCGGCGGCTCGCCCGCCTGGCCGGTCCGTACGCTCGCGCTGGACGACCCGGAGACGGCGGCGCAGCTGGCCGGCGAGCCCGGCACCGCGCCAGGCAGTCCGGCCGACCCCCGCAACCCCGCCTACGTCATCTACACCTCCGGCTCCACCGGCCTGCCCAAGGGCGTCGCCGTGACGCACGGCGCGCTCGCCAACTACGCCTCGGCGGTGCCGCCTCGCCTGGGCTGGGACGAACCGGGCCGCGCCTACGCGCTGCTGCAGGGGCAGGCGACCGACCTCGGCAACACGGCGCTGCTGGCCGCCCTGGTCTCCGGCGGGCGGCTGCACGTCCTCGACGCCGACCAGGTCACCGACCCGGCGGCGGTCGCGGCCGGTCTG
Source organism: Nonomuraea sp. NPDC049504 (assembly GCF_040676845.1). Classification (NCBI taxonomy): domain Bacteria; kingdom Bacillati; phylum Actinomycetota; class Actinomycetes; order Streptosporangiales; family Streptosporangiaceae; genus Nonomuraea; species Nonomuraea sp. NPDC049504. Next base: position 33,120 of record NZ_JBFAPT010000055.1, on the reverse strand, counting down.
GCCGAGCAGCGCATCGACCACTTCAAGGCGGTGCCCTCGCACCTCGCGGCGCTCGGGACGTCCGGCCTGGAGCGGGTGCTGCCCGGCCGGTCGCTGGTGCTGGGCGGCGAGGCCGGCGCCCCCGAATGGGTGGCGCGGCTGCTCGCGGCGGCCGGTCACCGCCCGGTGTTCAACCACTACGGGCCCACCGAGACCACGATCGGCGTCGTCACGACGCGGCTGGACCCGGGACGCGTGGCGGCCGGCGTGGTGCCGATCGGCCGGCCGATCGCGAACACGCGGGTGTTCGTCCTGGACGAGTGGCTGTCGCCGGTGCCGGTGGGCGCCGCCGGTGAGCTGTACGTCGCCGGGGCGGGCGTTGCGCGCGGCTACGTCAACCGGGCCGGGCTGACCGGCGAGCGGTTCGTGGCCTGCCCGTTCGGCGGCCCCGGCGAGCGCATGTACCGGACGGGCGACCGCGTGCGGTGGACGCCGGACGGCGAGCTGGTGTTCGTGTCCCGCGTGGACGACCAGGTGAAGATCCGCGGCTTCCGCGTCGAGCCGGGCGAGGTCCGTGCGGTGGTGCTCGAGCATCCCGGCGTGGCGCAGGCGGCGGTGGTCGTCCGCGAGGACCGGCCCGGTGACAAGCGGCTGGTCGCGTACGTCGTCCCGTCCGGCGACCCTGGGGACCTGGCCGGCTCGGTACGGCGCTTCGTCGCCGACCGTCTGCCGGCCCACATGGTGCCGTCGGCCGTGGTGGCGCTGGCGGCCTTGCCCCTGACGGCGAACGGCAAGCTGGACCGCAAGGCCCTGCCGGTCCCCGAGTACGCCGTGGGCGGTCGTGGCCCGGCCAACCGGCGCGAGGAACTGCTGTGCGAGGGGTTCGCGCACGTGCTCGGGCTGGAGCGGGTCGGCGTGGACGACGACTTCTTCGCGCTGGGCGGCCACTCGCTGCTGGTGGTCACCCTGGTGGAGTGGCTGCGCGAGCGCGGGGCCAGCGTGCCGGTACGAGCCCTGTTCCAGACGCCGACGGTCGCGGAACTGGCCGCAACCGTCGAGGCGGAGCGCGTGGCGACCCCGGCGAACCTGATCTCGCCGGACGCCACGGAGATCACGCCGGAGATGCTCCCGCTGGTGGAGCTGTCCCAGGCGGACATCGACCGGATCGTGGCGGGAGTGCCGGGCGGTGCGGCGAACGTGGCCGACGTCTACCCGTTGGCTCCGCTTCAGGAGGGTCTGCTCTTTCACCACCTGCTCGCCGAGGGCGGCGAGGACGCGTACGTGACGCCGACGGTGCTGGCCTTCGAGTCGCGGGCGAGGCTGGACGCCTTCACGGAGGCGTTGCAGCGGGTGATCGACCGGCACGACATCTTCCGCACGGCGGTGAGGTGGGAGGGGCTGCCGGAGCCGGTCCAGGTGGTGTGGCGCAAAGCGGAGCTGCCGGTATCCGAGGTCACCGGCGATCTGGTGGCCACGGTGGGCCTGTCGATGGACGTGGGCCGCGCGCCGCTCCTGGATGTGCACGTGACGCAGGACGATGACCGCTGGCTTGCTCTGGTGCGGGTGCATCACCTGGTGCAGGACCACCTGGGCTTGGAGGTGGTGCTGAGCGAGGTGGCGGCCTTCCTGGACGGGCGTGGCGACGAGCTGCCCGAGCCGCTGCCGTTCCGCGACTTCGTGGCCCAGGCCCGCAACAGCGCGAGCACCGAAGAGCACGAGCGCTTCTTCGCCGGCCTGCTCGGTGACGTCGAGGAGACCACCGCGCCGTTCGGCCTCATGGACGTCCGTGGCGGCAGCGACGACACGCGGCGCGCACGCGTGCCGGTCCCCGACGACGTGGCGGGAGGCGTCCGGCGGATGGCGCGCGAGCTCGGCGTGAGCCCGGCGACGGTCCTGCACGTGGCGTGGGCCCGGGTGCTGGCGGCGGTGTCGGGCCGTGATGACGTGGTGTTCGGGACGGTGCTGTTCGGCCGCATGAACGCGGGCGCCGGCGCCGACCGCGTGCCCGGGCCTTACATCAACACGCTGCCGGTCCGGGTGCAGGTCGGTGACGTCGGGATCGCGCAGACGATCACCGCGATGCGCGGACAGCTCGCCGAACTCCTGGCCCACGAGCACGCCTCGCTCGCGGTGGCGCAGCGGGCAAGCGGGGTCCCAGGAGACGCGCCGCTGTTCACCTCGCTGTTCAACTACCGCCACAACAGCGCCGACGACCAGGCCACCGACACCTTCGACGGCATCACCATCACCTTCTCCCAGCAGCGCGACAACTTCCCCCTCTCCGTGGCCGTGGACGACGACGGCCGCACCCTCGGCCTGGTGGTCGACGTCGTGCCGCCGATCGACCCGCACGCGGTGGGCGCCCTGCTCGCCACGGCCGTCGAGAACCTCGTCCACGCCGACGCGGACACACCGCTCGCGTCGATCGGCGTCCTGGACGAGGACGAGCGGCACCGGCTGCTCGACGAGTGGAACGACACGGCGGCGGAGAACCACCTGACCTCGGTCGTCGCGGGCGTCGAGGCGCAGGCCGCGCGGACGCCCGACGCGGTGGCCGTGACCTGCGAAGGAACGCAGGTGACCTACGCCGAGCTGGACGCGCGGGCGAACCGGCTGGCCCGCCTGCTCATCGCGCGCGGCGCGGGCCCTGAGTCGATCGTCGGCGTGGCGCTGGATCGCGGCATCGATCTCGTCGTGGCCGTGCTCGGCGTGCTCAAGGCGGGCGCCGCGTACCTGTCCATCGACGTCAGCCACCCCGCGGACCGCATCGCCGGCATCCTGGCCGACGCCGAGCCGGTGGTGGTCGTCGGACGGGCGGACACGCCAGGGGACGCCCCCGTGGTGGCGCTGGACGCCCCGGCGGTCGCGGCCGAGCTGGCCGCCCTGCCCGACACCCCGCTCCGGGAACGCCCGCTGCCGCGACAACCCGCCTACGTCATCTACACCTCAGGCTCAACGGGCCGGCCGAAGCCGGTGGTGGTGCCGCACGGCGCGTTCGCCAACACGGTGGAGGCCGCGGTGGCGTGCGTGGGCACCGGGCCCGCGTCGCGGGTGGCGCAGTTCGCCTCGCCCGGGTTCGACATCTTCTGTACGGACTGGTCGGTGGCGCTGGTGTCCGGCGCGACGCTGGTCGTGGTGCCGCAGGACCGCAGGGCCGGGGCCGAGCTGGCGGCGTTCCTGACCGAGGAGCAGGTGACGCACGTGTGGCTGCCGCCGCAGGTGCTGGCCGGGCTGGACCCGGACGCCGTCCCGCCGGACATGGTCATCGAGGTGGGCGGTGAGGCGTGCCCGCGCGAGGTGGTGGACCGCTGGGCGGCGGGACGGGTCATGTTCAACACCTACGGCCCGACCGAGACCACCGTGGACGCCACGGTCTGGCGCTGCCGTCCCGGCGTCGGCGAGGTGCCGATCGGCCGGCCGATCGCGAACACCAGGGCGTACGTGCTGGACCGGTGGCTGCGGCCGGTCCCCGTGGGCGCGGCGGGCGAGCTGTACCTGGCGGGCGCGGGCCTGGCCCGCGGCTACCGTCCGGCGCTGACGGCGGAGCGGTTCGTGGCCTGCCCGTTCGGCGGCGCGGGCGAGCGCATGTACCGCACGGGCGACGTCGCGAAATGGACCACGGACGGCGACCTGGTGTTCCTGGGACGCGCCGACGACCAGGTCAAGATCCGCGGCTTCCGGATCGAGCCGGGCGAGGTGCAGGCCGTCGTCGCCGAGCATCCCGGCGTGGCGCGGGCCGCGGTGATCGCGCGCGACGACGAGCGCGGCGACCGGCGGCTCGCCGCCTACGTGGTGCCCGCCGCCGAGGGCGAGGGCCTGGCCGAGTCGGTACGCGCGTTCGCGGCCCGCCGCCTGCCCCGCTACATGGTGCCGTCCGTGACGGTGCTGGAGTCGCTGCCGCTGACCGTCAACGGCAAGCTCGACCGCAGGGCGCTGCCCGCCGAAACGACAGGCCCCGTGGGGCGGCGGCCGTCCGGGCCCCGCGAGGAGCTGCTGTGCGCGGCGTTCGCGGACGTGCTCGGCCGGCCCGAGGTCGGCATGGACGACGACTTCTTCGCCGTCGGCGGCCACTCCCTGCTGGCGGTGCGGCTGGTCAGCAGGATCCGCACCGCGCTCGGCGCCGAAGTGAGCGTCAGGACACTGTTCGACGCGCCGACGCCGGCCGCGCTCATGGAACGGCTGGACGAGGCACGCGCGGCGCGGGCGCCCCTGACCGGGCGGGCGCGTCCCGAGCGGGTGCCCCTGTCGTACGCCCAGCGCCGCCTGTGGTTCATCAACCGGCTGGAAGGGCCGAGCCCCGCCTACAACATCCCCGTCGTTCTGGACCTGATCGGCGACCTCGACCGCGCCGCGATGGAAGCGGCCTTCCGCGACGTGCTCGACCGGCACGAGGTGCTGCGGACGGTCTACCCGATCGCGGACGGCGAGCCGTACCAGCGGGTCCTCCACCTGGACGAGCTGGAGTGGGAGCTGCCGGTCGCCGAGGTGGCGCCGCAGGACGCCGAGGACGCGATCGGCCGGGCCTGCGCCCACACCTTCGACCTGACCACCGAGCCGCCGATCAGGGCGTCGCTGCTGAGCACCGCGCCCGGCAGGCAGGTGCTCGTCGTCGTCGCCCACCACATCGCCGTGGACGGCTGGTCGATGGCGCCGCTGGCCAGGGACCTGTCGGCGGCCTACGAAGCCCGCCAAGGGGGACGGGCCCCGGCCTGGGAGCCGCTGCCCGTCCAGTACGCCGACTACGCCCTGTGGCAGCGTGACCTGCTGGGCGACGAGGATGACCCGGGCAGCCTGCTGTCCCGCCAGGTCGCCTACTGGCGGGAGACGCTCGCCGGGGCACCGGAGGAGCTGACGCTGCCCTTCGACCGCGCACGCCCCGGCCTGCCCGGCCACCAGGGCCATCTCGCACCCTTCGAGGTGCCCGCCGACGTGCACGCCCGGCTGGCGCGGGTGGCGCGGGCCGAGGGCGCGACCACCTTCATGGTGGTGCAGGCGGCGCTCGCGGTGCTGCTGGCCAAGCTGGGCGCGGGCCGGGACGTCCCGATCGGCGCGGCGCACGCCGGGCGCACGGACGAGGCGCTGGACGACCTGGTCGGCTTCTTCGTCAACACGCTGGTGCTGCGCGCTGACCTGTCGGGGGATCCGACGTTCCGTGAGGTGCTGGGCCGGGTGCGGGCGGCGAGCGTGGGCGGGCTGGCCCACCAGGACGTGCCGTTCGAGCGGCTGGTGGAGGAGCTGGCACCGTCGCGGTCGCTGTCCCGCCACCCGCTCTTCCAGGTGATGCTGACCCTGCAGAACAACGCCGACGCCGTGCTCGACCTGCCGGGCGTGCGCGCGGCCGGGCTGCCGGCGACCGGCGCGGCCGCGAAGGTCGATCTCGACGTGCTGGTGGCGGAGTCGTACGACGAGCACGGCGACCCCGCAGGGCTGCGCGGCGCCGTCACGGCCGCCGCCGACGTCTTCGAACCCGGCACCACCACGCGGCTCGCTCAGCACTGGGCCCTCGTGCTCGCCGCGCTGGCCGAGGACCCCGACCGGCCGCTGTCGGCGATCGAGGCGATCAGCGCGGACGAGCGCCGCCGCACGCTGGCCGACTGGAACGACTCCGCCGTGGACGTGGACCCCGCGCTGGTCGTCGAACGGTTCGAGACCAGGGCCGCGACCCGGCCCGGCGACGTGGCCGTGGTGTGCGACGGGCAGGAGGTGACGTACGGCGACCTGGACGCGCGGGCGAACCGGCTGGCCCGGCTGCTGCTCGCCCGCGGCGTCGGCCCCGAGACCCTGGTGGCGGTCGTGCTCGGCAGGGGCGTGGACGTGCTGACCGCCGTGCTCGGCGTGCTGAAGGCGAGCGGCGCGTACCTGCTGGTCGACCCCGACCACCCGGCGGCCCGGGTGGAGTGGATGCTGCGCGACGCGGCGCCGGTCGCCACCGTGGTGAGCGCCGAGACGGCGGCGCTCGTCCCCGAGGACGTCCCCGTGCTGCGGCTCGACGGTCCTGACGTGGCGGCGCTCTCCGGCGCGCCCCTGCCCGTGGACGAGCGCGCCGCCCTGTCGCCGGAGCACCTGGCGTACGTCATCTACACCTCGGGCTCGACCGGCCGTCCGAAGGGCGTGGCCGTCACCCACGGCGGCCTGGCCAACACCGCGACCGCGCTGGCCAGGCGATACCCGGAGCCCATCGGGCCGGGGTCGCGCATCCTGCAGTTCGCGTCGGTGGGCTTCGACCAGTTCGGCCTGGAATGGGTGCTGGCGCTGCTGACCGGCGCGACCCTCGTCGTGGTGCCCGCCGACCGGCGCGCCGGATCCGCGCTCTCCAGCTTCCTGACGGAGCACGCGGTGACCCACGCCGTGCTGTCGCCCGCGGTGCTGGCCGGCCTGGAGGAGGGCTCCGTCGCACCCGGCGTCGTGCTGGACGTCGGAGGCGAGGCCCTGACCCCCGCCCTGGTGGACCGGTGGAGCCCAGGGCGCGCCATGTACAACGGCTACGGCCCGGTGGAGACCACCATCGACGCGGTCGCCTGGCGCTGCCGGCCCGGCGTGACCGAGGTGCCGATCGGCCGGCCCATCGCGAACACGCGGGTCTACGTCCTGGACGAATGGCTGGCCCCGGCCCCGGTGGGGGTGGCGGGCGAGCTGTATCTCGCGGGCGCCGGCCTCGCCCGCGGCTACGCGGGACGTCACGGGCTGACCGCCGAGCGGTTCGTGGCCTGCCCCTTCGGCGGCCCCGGCGAGCGCATGTACCGCACCGGCGACGTGGCCAAGTGGAACGCGGACGGCGAGCTGGTGTTCGTCGGCCGCTCCGACGACCAGGTGAAGATCCGCGGCATGCGCATCGAGCCGGGCGAGATCCAGGCCGTGGTGCTGGAGCATCCCGACGTCGCGCAGGCGGCTGTCGTCGTCCGCGAGGACCGGCCCGGGGACAAGCGGCTGGTCGCGTACGTCGTCCCGGCCGGCGACCCGGCCGGCCTCGCCGACTCGGTACGGCCCTTCGTCGCCGTCCGGCTGCCCGCCCACATGGTGCCCGCCGCCGTGGTCCCGCTCGACGCGCTGCCCCTCAACGCCAACGACAAGCTGGACCGCAAGGCCCTGCCGGCGCCCGAGTACGCGGTCGGCAGCCGCGGCCCGGCCGACCCGCGTGAGGAGCTGCTGTGCGAGGGGTTCGCGCACGTGCTCGGGCTGGAGCGGGTCGGGGTCGACGATGACTTCTTCGCTTTGGGCGGCCACTCGCTGCTGGTCGTCTCCCTGGTGGAGTGGTTTCGGGCGCGGGGTGTGGCGGTGTCGGTGCGGGCGCTGTTCCAGACGCCGACGGTGGCGGGGCTCGCCGCGGTGGCCGGGGTCGAGCAGGTCGTGGTGCCGCCCAACGCCATCCCCGACGACGCCACGGAGATCACGCCGGAGATGCTCCCGCTGGTGGAGCTGTCCCAGTCGGATATCGACCGGATCGTGGCGGGAGTGCCGGGCGGCGCGGCGAACGTGGCCGACGTCTACCCGTTGGCTCCGCTTCAGGAGGGTCTGCTCTTTCACCACCTGCTCGCCGAGGGCGGCGAGGACGCGTACGTGACGCCGACGGTGCTGGCCTTCGAGTCGCGGGCGAGGCTGGACGCCTTCACGGAGGCGTTGCAGCGGGTGATCGACCGGCATGACATCTTCCGCACGGCGGTGAGGTGGGAGGGGCTCCCGGAGCCGGTCCAGGTGGTGTGGCGACGTGCGGTGCTACCCGTGGCCGAGGTCACCGGCGATCTGGTGGCCACGGTGGGGCTGTCGATGGACGTGGGCCGCGCGCCGCTCCTGGACGTGCACGTGACGCAGGACGATGACCGCTGGCTTGCTCTGGTGCGGGTGCACCACCTGGTGCAGGACCACCTGGGCTTGGAGGTGGTGCTGAGCGAGGTGGCGGCCTTCCTGGACGGGCGTGGCGACGACCTGCCCGAGCCGCTGCCGTTCCGCGACTTCGTCGCCCAGGCCCGCAACAGCGCGAGCACCGAGGAGCACGAGCGCTTCTTCGCCGGCCTGCTCGGTGACGTCGAGGAGACCACCGCGCCGTTCGGCGTGGTGGAGGTGCGCGGGAGCGGCGCCGGGGTGCGAGAGGTTCAGGTCCCGATCGCCGGTGAGGTGGCGGCCGGGGTGCGGCGGGTGGCGCGCGGGCTGGGGGTGAGCCCGGCGACGGTGCTGCATGTGGCGTGGGCCCGGGTGCTGGCGGCGGTGTCGGGCCGGGATGACGTGGTGTTCGGGACGGTGCTGTTCGGCCGCATGAACGCGGGCGCCGGCGCGGACCGCGTGCCCGGCCCTTACATCAACACGCTGCCGGTCCGGGTCAAGGTGGGTGAGACCGGGGTCGCGCAGGCGGTCACCGGGATGCGGGGGCAGCTGGCAGAGCTCCTGGCGCACGAGCACGCCTCGCTCGCGGTGGCGCAGCGGGCCGGCGGAGTGCCGGGGGATGCGCCGCTGTTCACCTCGCTGTTCAACTACCGGCACAACGGCGGTGACGACCAGGCGCCCGACGCCTTCGACGGCATCGAGGTCGCCTACTCCCAGGAACACACGAACTATCCCCTGCTGGTCTCCGTGAACGACGACGGCGACCGGCTCCGGGTGGTGGTCGGCGCGGTGGCGCCCATCGACCCCGCGCTGGTCGCCGAGCTGCTGTGCACGACGGTCGGGAACCTGGTGAACGTCCTGGAGACGGACGCGGGCACTCCGCTGGCGGTGGTCGGGGTGCTGGGCGAGCGCGAACGGCGCGTGCTGGAGGAGTGGAACGGCACCGCCGCGACGGTTCCGGACGTGACCGTGGTCGATCTGTTCGAGGCGCAGGTCGTGCGGACGCCGGATGCGGTGGCGGTGGTGTGTGGCGGCGTCGAGGTGAGTTATGCGGAGCTGAACGCTCGGTCGGATCGGCTCGCGAACGTGCTCGTCGAGCGTGGGGTCGGGCCGGAGTCGATCGTGGGGGTGGCGCTCGAACGCGGCATCGAGTTGATCGTGGCCGTGTTCGGCGTGTTGAAGGCGGGCGGTGCCTATCTTCCGATCGATGTCGGTTATCCCGCCGAACGCATCGCCTACCTCATCGAGGACGCGCGGCCGGTGACGGTGCTCGCGTCGGCGCAGACGGCGGCCGTGGTGCCGGGCCCGGTGCTTGTCGTGGACGATGTGCTCGGTGCCGAGGGGCCGGTCCGCAGGGTGGGGCTGCGGCCGGAGCACCCGGCTTATGTGATCTACACGTCGGGCTCCACCGGGCGTCCGAAGGGGGTGCTGGTCGAGCACCGGTCGCTGGCCAATCTGCTGCACTGGGCCGCGAGCACGTTCAGCGAGTTGTCGCGGGTGCTGGCGGCGACGTCGCTGAGTTTCGATGTGTCGGTCTTCGAGATCTTCGCGCCGCTGGTGTCGGGTGGCTCGATCGAGGTCGTCGGTGATCTGCTGGCGTTGGCTGATCGTGGCCGGTCGTGGGAGGTGTCGCTGGTCAGCGCGGTGCCCTCGGCGCTGTCGCAGGTCCTGGCGGAGACGACGGCGCGGCCCGGTCGCGTGGTGCTGGCCGGTGAGGCGCTGAGTGCGCCGGTCATGCGCGCGGTGACGGAGGCGCTGCCGGGTGCGCGGGTGGACAACATCTACGGCCCGACCGAGGCGACGGTGTATGCAGCCGCTTGGCATGGGGACTCCTCGGGCGCGCCGCCGATCGGACGGCCTCTCACCAACACCCGCCTGCATGTCCTCGACAGCGGGTTGCGGCCGGTCCCGGTGGGCGCGGCGGGTGAGCTTTATATCGCCGGTGCCGGGTTGGCGCGGGGTTATGTGGGCCGGCCGGGTCTGACGGCGGAGCGGTTCGTGGCCTGCCCGTATGGCGGTCGCATGTATCGGACCGGTGACCTGGCCCGGTGGAACGCCGACGGTGAGGTGGAGTACCTCGGCCGGGTGGACGAGCAGGTCAAGGTGCGCGGGTTCCGGGTGGAGCCCGGGGAGATCGAAACCGTGCTGGCAGCGCACCCTTCGGTGGTCCAGGCCGTGGTGGTGGCCCGTGAGGACACACCAGGCGACAAGCGGTTGGTGGCCTACATCGTCCCCGACCAGCCCGGTGTGGCGGAGGAGGTGCGGCGGTTCGCCGCCGACCGCCTGCCCGGCCACATGGTGCCGGCGGCGGTGGTGGAGCTGGAGGCCCTGCCGCTGAACGCCAACGGCAAGCTTGACCGCCGCGCCCTGCCGGCGCCCGAGATCTCGGTGTCGGCGGCCGGTCGGGAGCCCGCCGACGCGCGCGAAGAGATCCTGTGCGGCCTGTTCGCCGACGTCCTCGGCCTGGACCGGGTGGGCGTGGACGACGACTTCTTCGCTCTCGGCGGCCACTCCCTCCTGGCCGTACGGCTGATCAGCCGGATCAGGTCCGTGCTCGGCACGGAGGTGGCCGTCCGCACCCTGTTCGAGCGCCCGACGGTCGCCGGTCTGGCCGCCCGCCTCACCGACGGCGACCGGGCCAGGACGCCCCTGACCGCGCGGCCACGTCCGGAACGGGTGCCGCTCTCGTACGCACAGCGCCGCCTCTGGTTCATCCAGCAGCTGGAGGGCCCGAGCGCCACGTACAACGTGCCCGTCATGCTGAAGTTGACCGGCCACCTCGACCGCGAGGCCCTGGCCGCCGCCATGCGGGACGTGCTCGACCGCCACGAGTCCCTGCGCACGATCTTCCCCGCCCACGACGGCGAGCCGTACCAGCACGTGCTCGGCATGGACGAGACCGGCTGGACCCTGCACACCATGGACGCGGGCGCCGACCTCGACACGGCGGTGGACGCCGTCGTCGGCCACAGCTTCGACGTGTCGTCCGAGATCCCGGTACGCGCCGCGCTCCTCTCCGCAAACCATGACGAGCACGTCCTCGTCATGGCCGTGCATCACATCGCCGGTGACGGCTGGTCGATGGGCCCGCTCGCGCAGGACGTCTCCACCGCGTACGCGGCCCGCCGCGAAGGCCGCACCCCCGCCTGGCGGGACCTGCCCGTCCAGTACGCCGACTACGCGCTCTGGCAGCGCGACCTGCTCGGCGACGAGGACGACCCCGGCAGCGTCATCTCCCGCCAGGTCGCCTACTGGCGCGACACGCTGGACGGCGCGCCCCAGGAACTGCCGCTGCCGTTCGACCGTCCGCGCCCGGCCGTCGCCAGCCACCGCGGCCACCAGGCGGGCGCGCGGGTGAGCGCCGAGGTGCACGCCCGGCTGAGGGAGGTGGCGCGGGCCGAGGGCGTCACGCCGTTCATGGTGCTGGAGGGCGCGCTCGCCGTCCTGCTGTCCCGCCTCGGCGCCGGTGAGGACATCGTGGTCGGGTCGGCCAGCGCGGGACGTACGGACGAGGCGCTGGACGGGCTGGTCGGCTGCTTCGTCAACGCGCTGGTGCTGCGCACGGACCTGTCGGGGAACCCGACGTTCCGCGAGGTGCTGGCCAGGGTGCGGGCGGCCAACCTGGGCGCCTTCGCCCACCAGGACGTGCCGTTCGAACGCCTGGTGGAGGAGCTCGCACCCTCCAGGTCTCTGGCGCGGCACCCGCTCTTCCAGGTCGTCTTCACCAAGCAGGACACCGTCGAAGCGGTGCTCGACCTGCCGGGCGTCGAGGCGAGCGGCATGCCGGCGGGGCTGTCGTCCGCCAAATTCGACCTCGACGTGCTGGTGGGGGAGTCGTTCCGCGAGGACGGCGCCCCGGCCGGCGTGTCCTGCTCGGTGACCGTCGCGGCCGACCTGTTCGAGGCGGGGACCGCGCGGCGCATCGCCGAGCGGTGGGTCCGCGTGCTGGAGGCGCTGACCGCCGACCCCGGGCTGCGGGTGGGCGCGGTGGACGTGGCGGGACCCGCCGAGCGGGAACTGATGCTGCGGGAGTGGAACGGCCAGGCCGTGGACGTGCCGGCCGCGTCCGTGGCGGAGCTGTTCACGGCGCAGGCCGCCCGTACGCCGGGCACGGTGGCCGTGACCTGCGCGGGCACCGACCTCACCTACGCCGAGCTGGACGCCAAGGCGAACCGGCTCGCCCGGTACCTCGCGGCACAGGGCGTCGGCCCCGAGTCGGTGGTCGGGCTGTGCCTGCCGCGCGGCGTGGACGCCGTGGCCGCGATGCTGGCCGTCTGGAAGGCCGGTGGCGCCTACCTGCCCATCGACCCGGGGCAGCCCGTGGAGCGGACCGCGTACATGCTGGCCGACAGCAGGGCGATGCTGCTGCTGACCGTCGAGGAGATCCTGGAGGAACTGCCCGCGGGACGGCTGCGCATGGTCGCCCTCGACGACCCCATGACCACCGCCCACCTCGCCGCCATGCCGGAGAGCGCCCCTGACACGGTGACGAGGGCCGGCGGGACCGCGTACGTGATCTACACCTCGGGCTCGACGGGCCGCCCCAAGGGCGTGGCCGTCACCCACGGCGCGCTGGCCAACTACGTGACCTGCGTGCCGCCGCAGGTCGGGCTCGGCGCGCCGGGCGCCGCCTACGCGCTGCTGCAGGCGCCGACCACCGACCTCGGCAACACCATGCTGTTCGCCTGCCTCGCCACCGGCGGACGCCTGCACATCCTCGACGCCGACCAGGTCACCGACCCGGCCGCGGTCGCGTCCTACCTGGCCGAGCACCGCATCGACCACCTCAAGGCGGTGCCCTCGCACCTCGCGGCGCTGGGGACGCGGAACCTGGAGGGGGTGCTGCCCGGCCGGTCACTGGTGCTGGGCGGCGAGGCCGCGCCGCCGGAATGGGTGGCCGACCTGCTCGCCGCCGCCGGCGAGCGCGCGGTGTTCAACCACTACGGGCCCACCGAGACCACGATCGGCGTCGTCACGGGACGCCTCACGCCCGCCCTGGTCGCCGGCGGGGTCGTGCCGCTCGGCCGGCCCATCGGCAACACGCGCGTGCTGGTGCTCGACGGCAACCTCGCGCCGGTGCCCGTGGGCGTCGCGGGCGAGCTGTACGTCGCAGGCCCCGCCCTGTCCCGCGGCTACGTCGGCCGTCCCGGGCTGACCGCAGAACGGTTCGTGGCCTGCCCCTTCGGCGGGCGCATGTACCGGACCGGCGACCTGGCCAAGTGGACCGCCGACGGGCAGCTCGTGTTCGCCGGCCGGGTCGACGACCAGGTCAAGGTACGCGGCTTCCGCGTCGAACCCGGCGAGATCCAGGCCGTCATCGCCGCGAGCCCGCTGGTGGCCCAGGCCGCCGTGATCGCCCGCGAGGACGCGCCGGGGGAGGTGCGGCTCGTCGCGTACGTCGTCCCGCACGACGACGGCCCCGACCTGCCGGACGAGGTCCGCCGCCACGCCGCCGCCCGGCTGCCCGAGCACATGGTGCCGTCGGCGGTGGTCACGCTCGCGGAGCTGCCGCTGACCTCGAACGGCAAGGTGGACCGCAAGGCCCTGCCCGCCCCCGAGTACTCCGGCGGCGGCGGCCGGCCGCCCGCCAATGCCCGCGAGGAGCTGCTGTGCGCGGCGTTCGCCGAGGTGCTGGGCCTTGAGCGGGTGGGCGTGGAGGACGACTTCTTCGCGCTGGGCGGCCACTCGCTGCTGGTGGTGTCGCTGGTCGAGCGGTTGCGGGCGCGCGGGGTGTCGGTGTCGGTGCGTGCGCTGTTCGAGACGCCGACCGTGGCCGGGCTCGCGGAGGCCGTCGCTGAGGAGGCCCGCGTGGAGGCGCCGCCCAGCGCCGTCCCCGAAGGCGCCGATGAGATCACGCCCGAGATGGTGCCGCTGGTCAGCCTGTCTCAGGCGGAGCTCGACCGGATCGCTTCTGGGGTGCCGGGCGGCGCGGCCAACGTCGCCGACATCTACCCGCTGGCGCCGCTGCAGGAAGGGCTGCTGTTCCACCACCTGCTCGCGGGTGGCGGCGGGGATGTCTACATGCGGCCGGTAGTCCTCGAGTTCGAGTCAAGGGAGCGGCTGGACGAGCTGGTGACGGCGTTGCAGCGGGTCATCGACCGGCACGACATCTTCCGTACGTCGCTGGCCTGGGAAGGGCTGCGGGAGCCTGTCCAGGTGGTGTGGCGGCGGGCCGTGCTGCCGGTCGAGACGGTGGAGCTGGACGCCTCCGGCGGCGACCTCGTCGATCAGCTCATCGCCACCGCCGGACTGTCCATGGACCTCGGCCGCGCGCCCCTGCTGGATCTGTGCACCGCCCGCGTCCCCGGCTCCGAGCGATGGCTGGCCATGGTCCGCATGCACCACATGGTCCAGGACCGCACCGGCACCGACGTGCTGCTCACCGAAGTGGCCGCGTTCCTCGGCGGGCGCGGCGGTGAGCTGGCCGATCCGGTGCCGTTCCGCAACTTCGTGGCTCAGGCCAGGAGCGGGATCCGTGAAGAGGAGCACGAGCGCTTCTTCGCGGGGCTCCTGGGCGACGTGGAAGAGCCCACGGCGCCGTTCGGGCTCCTGGACGTCCGCGGCGACGGCACCGACGTGCGGCGCGCCGTCGCGGAGATCGACGCCGGCCTGACCACCCGCGTACGGGACGTCGCCAGACGCCTGGCCGTCAGCCCGGCGACCGTGATGCACGTGGTGTGGGCCCGGGTGCTGGGGGCGGTGTCGGGGCGGGATGACGTGGTGTTCGGGACGGTGCTGTTCGGGCGGATGAATGCGGGGGTGGGGGCTGATCGGGTTCCTGGGCCGTTCATCAACACGCTGCCGGTGCGGGTGCGGCTGGGTGGCGGGGTCGGTGAGGTGGTGTCCGGGATGCGCGGGCAGCTCGCTGAGCTGCTGATGCACGAGCATGCGCCGCTGGCCGTCGCCCAGCGCGCGAGCGGGGTGCCCGCCGACGCGCCGCTGTTCACCTCCATCCTCAACTACCAGCGCAGCACCCCCGACGAGACGGAAGAGGCGCCGGAGCTCGACGGCGTCCGGGTCGTGCGGGTGATCGATCGCACCAACTATCCGCTGTCGGTGGCGGTGGATGACCGGGGTGACGAGATGTCGGTCGTGGTGGACGCGGTCGCCGGGGTGGACGCGGAGGTCGTGGCCGGGCTGGTGAGCACGGCGATGGAGAACGTGCTGACGGCCTTGGAGTCGGCTCCGGACACCTCGTTGGCGGGGGTGGGGGTGCTGGACGCGGCGGATCTTGAGCGGCTGGCTTCCGAGGGCACCGGTCCCGCGGGTTCGCTTGCGGGGACGGTGGCGGAGCTGTTCGAGGCGCAGGTGGATCGGGATCCGGCTGCGGTGGCGGTGGTGAGTGAGCAGGGAGAGGTGTCGTTCGGCGAGCTGGAGACCCGAGCGAACCGGGTGGCTCGGGCGCTGCTGAGCCGGGGAGTCGGGCCGGAGTCTGTGGTCGCGGTGGCGCTGGAACGTGGCGTGGACCTGGTCGTGGCGCTGCTGGGGGTGTTGAAGGCGGGCGCGGCCTATCTGCCGGTGGATGTCAGCTACCCGCAGGCGCGCATCGAGTCCATGCTTGCGCAGGCTGGGGTGCGGGTCGCGGTCGCGTCGCCGGGGCTGCTGCCGGACGCTGTGGACATCGACGCTGGAGCGCATCTGCCGGGCGGCCGGTTGTCAGTCGATGAGCGGGGTGTGCTGCGCGTCGATCAGGCGGCGTATGTGATGTTCACCTCCGGCTCGACCGGGGCGCCGAAGGGCGTGGTGGTCTCGCACGCGGGGATCGGGGCGCTGGTAGAGGGGCAGCAACGCTGGCTGGGCATCGGCCAGGGCTCGCGGGTGGCGCAGTTCGCGTCGCCGGGCTTCGACACCTTCGGCTGGGAGTGGCTCGGGCTGCTGTCGGGGGCGTCGCTGGCGATCGTCCCCGAGGATGCTCGGCTGGGTGAGGCACTGCTGCAGGCGCTCACCGCCTTCCGGGTGTCGCATGTGACGTTGCCTCCGGCGGTGCTGGCGGGCTTGGACCCGGCGGGGCTGGATGCGAGCGTGACGGTGACGGCGGCCGGTGAGGCGCTCACAGCGGCCGTGCTGGAGAGCTGGAGCACCGGCCGGCGGATGTTCAACTCCTATGGGCCGTCCGAGACGACGGTCGATGCCACCTTGTGGCAGTGCGGCCCGCAGCAGGTGTCGATCGGGCGGCCGGTCATCGACACACGGGTCTGGGTCCTGGACGAGCATCTGGCGCCGGTGCCGGTCGGTGTCGCGGGTGAGGTCTACGTGGCAGGTCCGGGTGTCGCGCGCGGGTATGTGGGTCGGCCGGGGCTGACCGCTGAGCGGTTCGTGGCGTGCCCCTTCGGCGGTGGGCGGATGTATCGCACGGGCGACGTGGCCCGCTGGGATGGCGGCGAGCTGGTCTACGTCGGGCGGGCGGATGAGCAGGTGAAGATCCGTGGCATGCGGATCGAGCCGGGCGAGGTGCGCGCGGTGCTGGCCGCGCATCAGGACGTGGCGCAGGCCGCGGTGATCGTGCGTGCCGACTCGGGGGACAAGCGGTTGGTCGGTTACGTGGTGCCCGCCGCACAGGCCGTCGATGTGGAGGAGGTGCGGCGGTTCGCGGGTGAGCGGTTGCCGGAGTTCATGGTGCCGTCGGCGCTGGTGGTGCTGGATGAGCTGCCGCTGACGGTGAACGGCAAGCTCGACCGCGGCGCGCTGCCGGCGCCGGAGGTGAGGCGGGCGAGCAGGGGTCCGGCCGATGCGCGGGAGGAGCTGCTGTGCGCGGCCTTCGCTGAAGTGCTGGGGCTGCCCGACGTGGGCGTGGACGACGACTTCTTCGTCCTGGGCGGGCACTCGCTGCTGGCGGTGCGGCTGGTGAGCCGGATCCGGGCGCAGGGCATCGAGGTGCCGGTGCAGGCGCTGTTCGAGGCGCCCACGGTGGCCCGGCTGGCCAGGTACTCGGGCCGTGAACGCGTCCCGGTGCCGCCGAACGCGATCCCCGCAGGCGCCCGCGCGATCACGCCGGACATGCTGCCGCTGGTCGAGCTGACCCAGGCGGAGATCGACCGGATCGTGGCCGGGGTGCCGGGCGGCGCGGCCAACGTCGAGGACGTCTACCCGCTGGCCCCGCTCCAGGAAGGCATGCTCTTCCACCACCTGCTCGCGGGCGACGGCGTGGACGCGTACGTGATGCCGACCGTGCTCGAGTTCGACGCGCGGGCCCGGCTGGACGGGTTCGTGGCCGCGCTGCAGGCCGTGGTGGATCGGCACGACGTGTTCCGCGCCTCCGTGGCGTGGGAGGGCCTGGGGGAGCCGGTGCAGGTGATCTGGCGGCAGGCCACCCTGCCGGTGACACCCGTACGGCTGCCCGAAGACGGCTCCGACCTCGCCCAGCAGCTGCTCGCGGCGGCCGGCGCGGCGATGGACATCGGGCGGGCGCCCCTCCTGGACGTGCACATCGCGCGGTCGCCCGGCACCGATCGCTGGCTGGCGCTGATCAGGATGCACCACATGATCCGCGACCACCTGGGGCTCGACATCGTGCTCGGCGAGGTCGCCGTCTTCGCCGCCGGTCGGGGACACGAGCTGCCCGACCCCGTGCCGTTCCGCTCCTTCGTCGCCCAGGCCCGCTCCCGGGGGGACGCCGAGGAGCACGAGCGCTACTTCGCCGAGCTGCTCGGCGACGTGGACGAGCCCACGGCCCCGTACGGGCTGCTCGACGTGCGCGGGGACGGCGTGCGGACCGCCGCCGCGTGGGCCCCGCTGACGCCTGAGCTGGCCGCCCGCGTACGCGAGGCCGCCCGGCGGCTCGGCACCAGCCCGGCGACCGTGTTCCACGTGGCGTGGGCCCGCCTGCTCGCCGTGCTCGCGGGCCGCGACGACGTCGTCTTCGGCACCGTCCTGCTCGGCCGGATGAACGCCGCCGACGGCGCCGACCGCGTCGTGGGCCCGCTGCTCAACACCCTCCCGGTACGCGTACCGGTGAACGGCCTCGGCGCCGGCGAGGCCGTGGCCATGATGCGCACCCAGCTGGCCCGGCTGTTCGACCACGAGCACGCGTCGCTGACGACGGCGCAGCGGGCGAGCCGGGTCGGAGCGGACGCCCCGCTGTTCACGTCCCTGTTCAACTACCGCCACGGCGGCGCGCAGGGTGACGGCGGCCCTCAATTCGAAGGTGTCAGGACGCTCTTCACCCGTGAGCGCACCAACTACCCCCTGACGGTCGCGGTGGACGACGACGGCGACGAGCTGGGCCTGGGCGTCGAGGCCGCCGCGCCCATCGATCCCGGCTCCGTGGTCGCCCTCCTGCGCACCACCGTCGAGAACCTCGTCCGCTCGCTGGAGACGGTGGCCGACGGCGGCCGGGACACGCCGCTGTCGCAGGTGCCGGTGCTCGACGACGGGGAACGGTGGCGCGCCGTGCGCGACTGGCAGGGCGAGCACGTCGCACGGGACCGGACCTCGGTGGTGGAGCTGTTCGAGGCGCGGGCGGAGGCAATCCCCGATGCGGTCGCGGTGGTGTGCGGCGGGGTCGGGGTGACGTACGCGGAGCTGGATGCGAGGGCGAACCGGCTGGCCCGGCACCTGATCGCGAAGGGCGTGGGTCCTGAGTCTCCGGTGGGGGTCGTGCTGGAGCGCGGGATCGGCGTGGTGGTGGCGATGCTGGCCGTCTGGAAGGCGGGCGGCGTGTACGTGCCGATCGACGTCGAGTACCCCGCCGAGCGGATCGCGTGGATGCTGGCCGACGCCGGCGCCCGGGTCGTGGTGACCGAACGCGCGGTGGCGGGGCTGCCCCCGGCGGAGGTGGTGACGCTGGACGACTCGGCAGGGCTGCCGGACGAGCGGCCGGGCGTCGCGATCGACGGTTCGAGCCTGGCTTACGTCATCTACACGTCCGGTTCGACCGGAGTCCCGAAGGGCGTGGGCGTCGCGCACGCCGGGCTGGTGAACCTGATCGAGGTGTTCGGCCCGGTGATGGGGGTCGAGTCGGGCGTGGGGGTGCTGCAGTTCGCCTCGTTCGGCTTCGACGCCTCGGTCCTGGACGTCGTGGTGACGCTGGCACGCGGCGGACGGCTGGTGATCGCGCTGCCTGCGGAACGGACCGACGCCGGACTGCTGCGAGACCTGCTCTCCTCCACCGGCGTTCAGGCGGCGAGTGTGGTGCCGTCGCTGCTGGAGGTCGTGGACCCGGCCGACTGGGCCGGGGTAGAGACGGTGCTGGTCGGCGCGGAGCCGATCGCGAGCGGGACGGCGCGGGAGTGGGCTCGGGACCGGCGGCTGGTCAACACCTACGGGCCGACGGAGGCGACGGTGATGGTGACCGCCGGCTCGGTGGAGCACGTCAACGGTGTCGTCCCCTTCGGCCGGCCCATCACCAACACCCGCTTGTACGTCCTGGACGACCGCCTGGCCCCGGTGCCCGTCGGAGTGCCCGGCGAGGTGTACGTCGCCGGGCCCCAGCTCGCGCGCGGCTACGTCGGCCGGCCTGACCTGACCGCCGAGCGCTTCGTGGCCTGCCCGTACGAGGACGGCCGGATGTACCGGACGGGAGACGTGGCCCGCTGGACCCCTGAGGGCGAGCTGGTCTTCGTCGGCCGGGCGGACGAGCAGGCGAAGATCCGCGGCATGCGCGTGGAGCCGGGCGAGGTGCGGGCGGTGCTGGCCGCGCACCCGGACGTGTCGCGGGCGGCGGTGATCGTGCGCGCCGACGCGGGCGAGAAGCGCCTGGTCGCCTACGTCGTGGGCGGCGAGGCCGAGGACGTCAGGCGGTACGCCGCCGACCGGCTGCCCGCCCACCTGGTGCCCTCAGCGGTCGTGGTGCTGGACGAGCTGCCGCTGACCGTCAACGGCAAGCTCGACCGCAACGCGTTGCCCGCCGATGCCCCGGCCGTGACCAGCCGGGCCCCGGCCACGCCCCAGGAAGAGGCCCTGTGCGGGGTGTTCGCGCAGGTGCTCGGCAGACAGCAGGTCGGCGTGGACGACGACTTCTTCGCGCTCGGCGGCCACTCCCTGCTGGCGATCCGGCTCGTCAGCAGGATCCGCACCGTCCTGGGAGCCGACGTGTCCATCAGAACCCTGTTCGAGGCGCCCACCGTGTCCGGGGTGGCGAGTCGTCTCGGAAACCAACGGTCGACACGGCCGACGTTGCGACCCATGCGGCGTGACCAGGAGGAGTCATGAGAGTTCCCTTGTCGTTCGCCCAGCGCCGGCTGTGGTTCATCCACCGGCTCGACGGCCCGAGCGCGGCGTACAACATCCCCATCGCGCTCAGGCTCACCGGCGAGGTGGACCGGGCGGCGCTGAACGCGGCGCTGCTCGACGTCATCGGCCGTCACGAGGTGCTGCGGACGGTGTTCCCGGTCGAGGGCGGTGAGCCGTACCAGCGGGTGCTGGGCGTGGCGGAGCTGGACTGGGCGCTGTCGGTCGTCGAGGTGGACGCCGCCGGGCTGGCCGAGGCGGTGGGGCGGGCCAGGGAGCACGCGTTCGACCTGGCGTCCGAGGTGCCGATCAGGGCGACGTTGTTCGTGACGGGGCCGGGTGAGCAGGTCCTGGTGGTGGTGACGCATCACATCGCGGCCGACGGGTGGTCGATGGGGCCGCTGGCACGGGACGTGTCGATCGCCTATGAGGCCCGCTCCCGTGGCGGGACACCGGAGTGGGAGGCGCTGCCGGTCCAGTACGCGGACTACACGTTGTGGCAGCGGGAGCTGCTGGGCGAGGAGGACGATCCGGACAGCGTCCTGTCCCGGCAGATCGGTTACTGGCGGGAGGCGCTCGCGGGCATCCCGGAGGAGCTGGATCTCCCGTACGACCGCCCACGTCCCGAAATTTCAGGTCATGTCGGGCATGTCGTGCCGCTCGACGTCCCCGCCGACGTGCACGCGCGGCTGCTGGAGGTGGCGCGGGCCGAGGGGGCGACCACGTTCATGGTGGTGCAGGCCGCGCTCGCGGTGCTGCTGGCCAAGCTGGGCGCAGGCCGGGACATCCCCATCGGCGCCGCCGTGGCGGGCCGTACCGACGAGGCGCTGGACGATCTGGTCGGGTTCTTCGTCAACACTCTTGTCATCCGTACCGACCTGTCCGGTGACCCGACGTTCCGCGAAGTGCTCGGCCGCGTCAAAGAGAGCAGCCTGGACGCCTACGCCCACCAGGACGTCCCCTTCGAACGCCTGGTGGAGGAGCTGGCACCGTCAAGGTCGCTGTCCCGCCACCCCCTCTTCCAGGTCGTGCTCACGCTCCAGAACGTGGAGGAAGCGGCTCTGGACCTGGAAGGTCTGCAGGCGGGCGGCGTGGCCGCCGAGTGGGGCGCCTCGGCCAGGTTCGACCTGGAGTTCAGCGTCCACGAGGCGTTCGGTGCGGACGGCGCTCCCGCCGGGCTGCGCGGCTCCCTGACCGCCGCGGCGGACCTGTTCGAGAGGGAGTCCGCCGGCCTGCTGGTGGCGCGGTGGATCCGGGTCCTCGCGGCGGTGGCGGCCGACCCGCGGGCGCGGCTGTCCGCGGTGCCGGCGGCCGACGCCGCAGAGCGGGACCGCGCGCTGGTCGCGTGGCAGGAGCCCCCGGCAGGCGGCGCGGCGGGCGGCGCGGCGCTGTCGCTGGTGGAGCTGTTCGAGACGCAGGCCGCCAGGACGCCCGAGGCGACGGCCGTGGTCTGCGACGGCGCCGAGGTCACCTACGCCGACCTGGACGCCAGGGCCGAGCGCCTGGCCAGGCTGCTGGCCGCGCGCGGCGTCGGCCCGGAGACGGTGGTGCCCGTCGTCCTGGAACGCGGCGTGGACGTGATCGTCGCCATGATCGCCGTACTGAAGGCGGGCGGCGCCTACCTGCCCGTCGACCCCGGCTACCCGGCGGCGCGGATACGGCAGCTCGTGGCGGGCTGCGCCCTGGTCGTGGCCTCGCCGGAGACCGCGGGGCTGCTCCCCGACGGCGCCGGCCCGCTCATGGTGGACGACCCGGCCGAGGCGGAGCCGGCCCCGCGCGTCGTGCCGCACCCCGATCAGCCGGCGTACGTCATCCACACCTCAGGCTCGACCGGGCGGCCCAAGGGCGTCGTGGTGACGCACCGCAACGTAGCCGAGCTGTTCGCCGCGACCCGCGACCACTTCCGCCCGGGGCCGCAGGACGCGTGGAGCTGGTTCCACTCCTTCGCCTTCGACTTCTCGGTGTGGGAGGTGTGGGGCGCGCTGCTGTCCGGCGGCCGCGTGGTGGTCGTCCCTTACGCGGTCTCCCGCTCGCCGGAGGAGTTCCTGTCCCTGGTGGAGGAGAGCGGCGTCAGCATCCTCAGCCAGACGCCGTCCGCGTTCTACCCGCTCATGACGGCGGCGGCCAGACGCCCGCAGGGCATGGCCGGCGTGCGGGCGATCGTGTTCGGCGGCGAGGCGCTGGAGGTCGGCAGGCTCGCCGGATGGTGGCCGTACCAGGGCGCCGCGGGGCCGCGCCTGATCAACATGTACGGCATCACCGAGACCACCGTCCACGTCACCTTCCACGAGGTGACGCCCGGCACCGTCACCGGCGGCAGCGTCATCGGCCGCGGGCTGCCCGGACTCCGGGTGCTGGTGCTCGACGAATGGCTCGCCCCGGTGCCCCCTGGCGTCGCCGGCGAGGTGTACGTGACGGGCGGCCAGCTCGCCCGCGGCTACCGGCACCGGCCAGGCGCCACCGCGGAACGCTTCGTGGCCTGCCCCTACGGCGCGCCCGGCGAGCGCATGTACCGCTCGGGCGACCGGGCCCGCTGGACGAGCGACGGCCGGCTGGAGTACGTCGGCCGCGCCGACGCCCAGGTCAAGATCCGCGGGTTCCGCATCGAGCCGGGCGAGATCGAGAGCGTGCTGGCCGCACACCAGGACGTGGCGCAGGCGGCGGTCGTCGTCCGCGAGGACACCCCCGGCGACCGGCGGCTGGTCGCCTACGCCGTCCCGGCCGGCGAGCAGACCGGCTCCGCCGAGCGGGGCCGCCGTGAGGAGATCGGCCTCGCCGAGCTCATTCGCGGCGACGAGATCGGCCCCGCCGAGCCCATTCGCGGCGACGAGATCGGCCTCGCCGACCGGATCCGCGGCCACGCCGCCGAGCGGCTGCCCGCCCACATGGTGCCGTCGGCCCTCGTGCTGCTCGACGCCCTGCCGCTCACCGTCAACGGCAAGCTCGACCGCAAGGCGCTGCCCGCCCCCGAGTACGCCGTGGGCGGCCGCGCCCCGCTCGGCCCGCGCGAGGAACTGCTGTGTGAGGGATTCGCGCACGTGCTCGGCCTGGAGCGGGTCGGCGTGGACGACGACTTCTTCGCTTTGGGCGGCCACTCGCTGCTGGTGGTGTCGCTGGTGGAGTGGCTGCGCGAGCGCGGCGTCACCGTCTCCGTACGGGCGTTCTTCCAGACCCCCACCGTCGAAGGGCTGGCGGCGACGGCCGGCGACCACCAGGTGACCGTGCCGCCCAACGCGATCCCCGACCACCCCGCCGCGATCACCCCGGACATGCTGCCGCTGGTCGAGCTGACCCAGGCCGAGATCGACCAGGTCGTGGCCGGCGTGCCCGGCGGCGCGGCCAACGTCGCCGACGTCTACCCCCTCGCGCCCCTCCAGGAAGGCATGCTCTTCCACCACCTGCTCGCGGGCGGCGGCGTGGACGCGTACGTGCTGGTGACCGTCCTGGAGTTCGGCTCCCGCGCCCGCCTGGACGCCTTCACCGACGCGTTGCAGCAGGTCATCGACCGGCACGACATCTTCCGCACCAGCATGGCGTGGGAGGGCCTGCCGTCGCCCGTGCAGGTGGTCTGGCGCACGGCGACGCTCCCCGTCGAGACCGTCGTGCTCGGCGGCGGCCCCGGCGGCCCCGACGACCCGGTGAACCGGCTGGTGACGACCGTCGGGCTGTCCATGGACGTCGGCCGGGCCCCCCTGCTCGACCTGCACGTCACCCAGACCGGCGACCGGTGGCTCGGCATGGTGCGCGTGCACCACATGGTCCAGGACCACCTCGGCCTGGACGTGCTGCTCGGCGAGGTCGAGGCGTTCCTGGCCGGACGCGGCGACGACCTGCCCGAGCCGATGCCGTTCCGCGCCTTTGTCGCCCAGGCCAGGACCGGCGGCAGCGAGAGCGAGCACGAGCGCTTCTTCGCCGCGCTGCTCGGCGACGTGGACGAGCCGACTGCGCCGTTCGGCCTGCTCGACGCCCGTGGCGACGGCGTCGACATGGTCAGGACGTCCGTGGACGTGGACCCCGCACTCGAACGGCGGCTGCGCGAACGCTCAAGGCAACTCGGCGTCAGCCCCGCCACGGTGCTGCACGTCGCCTGGGCCCGCGTGGTGGCCGCGGTGTCCGGACGCGACGACGTGGTGTTCGGGACGGTGCTGTTCGGCCGCATGAACGCGGGCGCCGGCTCGGACCGCGTGCCCGGCCCCTTCATCAACACCCTCCCCGTACGCCTCCAGGTGAACGGCGTCGGCGCGGCCGAGGCCGTCGCGGTCATGCGCCGCCACCTCGCCGACCTGCTCGCCCACGAGCACGCCCCCCTGGCGCTGGCCCAGCGCGCCAGCGGCGTCGCCCCCGACACGCCCCTGTTCACCTCGATACTCAACTACCGGCACAACGTCGGCGGCGGCCGCGACCGCGCCGCGCAGGACCCGTTCGAGGGCATCAGGACCGTTTTCACCAGGGAGCGCAACAGCTACCCGCTGTCGGTGTCGGTCGACGACGACGGCGCCTCACTGCGGCTCGTGGTGGACGCCGTGGCGCCGATCGACCCGCGGACGGTGTGCGGGTTGTTCGCCACGGCGGTGGAGGGGCTGGTGGCGGCGCTGGAATCGGAGCTGCCGCTGGCGGCGGTACGGGTGCTCGACGCCGAGGCGCGGCGGCAGGTCGTGGAGGAGTGGAGCGGGGCCGAGGCTGGTTCGGTGGGTGGGTCGGTGGTGGAGTGGTTCGGGGTGCGGGCTGGTGAGGTGCCGGGTGCGGTGGCGGTGGTGTGTGGGGGCGAGGTGTTGTCGTTCGGTGAGGTGGAGTCGCGGGCGAATCGGTTGGCGCGTTTCCTGGTGGCGCAGGGTGTTGGGCGTGAGTCGGTGGTCGGTTTGTGTCTGCCGCGTGGGGTGGATGCTGTTGTGGCGATGCTGGCGGTGTGGAAGGCCGGGGGTGCGTTTTTGCCGGTTGATCCGGTTCAGCCTGCTGAGCGGATCGGGTTCATGCTGGCTGACAGTCGTGCGGTGTTGGTGCTGGGTGTGAGTGAGGTGCTGGATGAGCTGCCGGCCGGTCGGGTGCGGATGGTCGGGCTCGATGACGCGCTGGTGCGGGTACAGCTGTCGATGCTGGAGGAGTCTCCGCTTGAGGTGGCGGCGCTTCCGGACGCGTTGGCCTATGTCATGTACACCTCCGGCTCGTCCGGTAGGCCGAAGGGTGTGGCGGTCACGCATGGCGGTCTGGCCACTTATGTGGGCTGGGCGGTGCGGGCGTATGAGACGGATGGTGGGGCTCCGGTGCATTCGTCGCTGGGGTTCGACCTGACGGTGACGAGTGTGTGGGTGCCGCTGGTGGCCGGGGCTCCGGTGCGGATGAGCGTCGAAGGCGGCGCGGAAGGCTTGGCGGCCCTGCTGAGCGAGCACTCCTTCGGCCTGGTCAAGGTGGTGCCCGGGCATCTCGCCTTGCTGGCCGAGCTCGTGCCGGCGGAGGTGCTCGCCGATGCCGCCAGAACCTGGGTCGTGGGGGGCGAGGCGTTGAGCGGGGCGGATGTCCGTCACGTCGGCCCCGTCGTGGTGAACGAGTATGGCCCGACGGAGACGGTGGTGGGCTGCTGCACCTTCGAGGTGCGGCTAGGCGACGAGGTCGAGGACCGGGTGCCGGTGGGGCGTCCGTCGCCGGGGACGCGGCTGTTCGTGCTGGACAGCCGGTTGGAGCCGGTGCCGGCGGGCGTGGCGGGGGAGCTCTACATCGCCGGCGACCAAGTTGCGCGGGGGTATGTGGGTCGTCCCGGGCTGACGGCGGAGCGGTTCGTGGCCTGTCCGTTCGGAGGCGGGCGGATGTATCGCACGGGGGACGTGGCGCGGTGGCGGGCCGATGGGGTGCTGGAGTTCCTCGGGCGGGCCGACGAGCAGGTGAAGATCCTCGGTTACCGCATCGAACCCGGCGAGGTTCAGGCGGTCGTGGCCGGACATCCGTGGGTGGCACAGGCCGCGGTGATCGCGCGGGATTCCCGCCTGGTCGCTTACGTGGTCGCCGAGGAGGAGACAGACGATCTACCGGAGTCGGTGCGGGCCTTCGTGGCCGCCAGGCTGCCGGAGTACATGGTGCCCTCGGCCGTGGTGGTGCTGCCCGCGCTGCCGTTGACCGCCAACGGGAAGCTGGATCGCCGGGCGTTGCCCGCGCCCGAGCATGTCGCGGTCGCCGGTCGTGAGCCTGCCACTGAGCAGGAGGTGGTGTTGTGCGGGTTGTTCGCCGAGGTGCTGGGTGTGTCCGGCGTGGGGGTGGATGACGACTTCTTCGCGCTGGGCGGGCACTCGCTGCTGGCGGTGCGGCTGGTGAGCCGGATCAGGGCGGTCCTGGACGTGGAGGTGGAGATCCGGGTCCTGTTCGACGCGCCGACGGTCAGAGGTCTGGCCGAGCGGTTGACGGAGGCGGACGAGGCCCGCCCTGCGCTGACGGCGTGGGAGCGGCCTGAGCGGGTGCCGTTGTCGTTCGCGCAGCGCCGGTTGTGGTTCATCCAGCAGTTGGAGGGGCCGAGTGCGACGTACAACATTCCGACGTCGCTGCGTCTGAGCGGTGAGGTGGATCGCGGGGCGCTGGGTGCGGCGTTGCGGGATGTGATCGGCCGGCATGAGGCGCTGCGCACGGTGTTCCCGACCGTGAACGGTGAGCCGTACCAGCGCGTTCTGAGCATGGACGAGCTGGAGTGGGAGCTGCAGGTCGTCGAGGTCGCGCCGGAGCACATTCAGGACGAAGTGGCGCGGGCGTTCGCGCACACCTTCGATCTGGCGTCCGAGGTGCCGATCAGGGCCTGGCTGTTCACGGGTCAGGACGAGCACGTGCTGGCGGTCGTCATGCACCACATCGCCGGCGACGGCTGGTCCCTGGCGCCGCTGGCCCGGGACGTGTCGATCGCCTACGAGGCCCGCTCACACGGCCGCGCACCACAGTGGGACTCGCTGCCGGTGCAGTACGCCGACTACGCCTTGTGGCAGCGGGAGCTTCTGGGCGCGGAGGACGAGCCGGGCAGTGTGCTGGCGCGGCAGATCGGGTTCTGGCGGGAGGCGCTTGAGGGCGTCCCGGAGGAGCTGGCGTTGCCGGTGGACCGGCCGCGTCCGGCCGTTCCCGGGTACCGGGGGCATGGGGTGCCGGTCGAGGTGCCGGCCGAGGTGCACGCGCGGCTGGTCGAGGTGGCCAGGGCCGAGGGCGCGACCACGTTCATGGTGCTGCAGGCCGCGCTCGCGGTGCTGCTGGCCAAGCTCGGCGCGGGCCGGGACATCCCGATCGGGGCCGCGGTGGCGGGGCGCACCGATGAGGCGCTGGACGATCTGGTCGGGTTCTTCGTGAACACGCTGGTCATCCGTACCGACCTCGCGGGCGACCCGACGTTCCGCGAGGTGCTGGGGCGCGTCAAGGACGCGAGCCTGGACGCCTACGCCTACCAGGACGTGCCGTTCGAACGCCTGGTGGAGGAGCTGGCACCGTCCAGATCGCTGTCCCGCCACCCCCTCTTCCAGGTGGCGCTCACGCTGCAGAACACCATCGACGCCGAGCTGGACCTGCCCGGCATGCGGTCGTCCGGCCTGACCCCCGGCGAGGTGGCCGCGAAGTTCGACCTCGACCTGACCATGACGGAGCTCCTCGATCAGGACGGCGCACCGGCCGCCCTGCACGGCACGATCGTCGCCGCCGCCGACCTGTTCGACAGGGGGTCGGCCGAGCAGCTCGCGGAGCGGTGGGTCCGGGTGCTGGCGGCGGTGGCGGCGGATCCGCACACCCGGCTGTCGGCCGTGGAGGTCCTCGGCGCCGGCGAGCGGGATCGGGTGCTGGCCGAGTGGAGCGAGCCCGGCACGCGGGCCAGGCCGCAGCCGGTGACCGAGCTGTTCGAGGCGCACGCCGCGCGGAATCCCGCAGCGACGGCGGTCGTGTGCGGCACGGAGCAGCTCGGCTTCGGCGAGCTGGACGCGCGGGCGAACCGGCTCGCCAGGCGGCTCGCCGACCAGGGCGTGGGCCCGGAGGTCGCGGTCGGCGTTCTCCTGGAACGCGGAGTGGAGCTGGCCGTCGCCTTCCTGGCCGTGCTGAAGGCCGGTGGCGTCTACGTGCCGCTGAACACCGGCTACCCGCCCGCCCGGCTGGCCCACATGCTGCGCGACAGCGGCGCGGCCGTCCTGGTCACCGACGCCGGTCTCGAGGACACGGCGGTGGAGCTCCTGGACCACGGGTGCCGGCTCGTCGTGGTCGACGACGGGCAGGGGGAGACGTACCGGCGTCCGGTGGAGGCGGGGAACGCGGCGTACGTGGCGTACACGTCCGGCTCGACCGGCGTCCCCAAGGGCGTCACGGTGCCGTACGGCGCGCTCGCCGCGTACGTGGCGGCCTGGGAGCACGCGCTGGCCGGCGTCGGCGGCCCAGGACCCGTGCTGTCGATGGCCGCCGCCGGGTTCGACGTGTCCATCGGCGACATGGCACGCAGCCTCTTCCTGGGCCGGCCCGTGGTGTTCCTGCCGCCCGGCGACCTGTCCGCCGAGCTGCTGCACCACGCACTCGCGGCGGGCGGCGTGGAGATCGCCGAGATCGTGCCGGGCAGCCTGCTGCGCGAGCTGGCCGCCCACTGCCGCACGGCCGGCCGGCTCGACCGGCTCCGGCTGCTCATCTCGGGCACCGACCTGTGGACGTACGAGGCGCTGACCGGCACGGTGGCCCAGGTGAGCGCGACCGCCGCGCCCGCGAACGTCTTCGGCGTCACCGAGGCCGCGATCGACTCGCTGCTCATGACGCTGCCCCCCGGTGCCGCCCCGGCCGGTGACGACCTGGTGCCGGTCGGCCGCCCGCTCGCCGACGTCGGCGTGCTGGTGCTGGACGAGTGGCTCGCCCCTGTCCCGGCCGGCGTCCCAGGCGAGCTGTACGTCCGAGGCGCGGGCCTCGCCCGCGGATACGCCGGCCGTCCCGGGCTGACCGCAGAACGGTTCGTGGCCTGCCCCTTCGGCAGGCGCATGTACCGGACCGGCGACCTGGCCAAGTGGACCCAGGACGGGCTGCTGGTGTTCCTCGGCCGTACCGACGACCAGGTGAAGATCCGCGGGTTCCGCATCGAGCCCGGCGAGATCGAGAACGTCATCGCCGGCCACCCCGGCGTCCGCCACGTCGTCGTCACCGCCCGCGAGGACGTCCCCGGCGACGCCCGCCTCGTCGCCTACGTCGTGCCCGACGATGAAGGCGTCGAAGCCGGTGCCGTCCGCGCCTTCGTCGCCGAGCGGCTGCCCGGCCACATGGTGCCGTCGGCGGTGGTCGTCCTCGACGCGCTGCCGCTGACCGTCCACGGCAAGGTGGACCGCAAGGCCCTGCCCGCCCCCGAGTACTCCGGCGGCTCAGGCCGCCCGCCGGCCAACGCGCGCGAGGAGCTGCTGTGCGCGGCGTTCGCCGAGGTGCTGGGCCTTGAGCGGGTGGGCGTGGAGGACGACTTCTTCGCCCTGGGCGGTCACTCGCTGCTCGCGGTGTCGCTGGTCGAGCGGTTGCGGACGCGGAGCGTGTCGGTGTCGGTGCGCGCGCTGTTCGAGACGCCGACGGTGGCCGGGCTGGCCACCGCCGCCGAGACGGAGCAGGTGCCCGTACCGCCGAACCTGATCCCGGCCAGGGCGGAGACCATCACGCCGGAGATGCTGCCGCTGGTCAGCCTGTCGCAGGCGGAGATCGACCGCATCGTGGCGGGCGTCGAGGGCGGGGCGGCGAACGTGGCGGACGTGTATCCGCTGGCGCCGCTGCAGGAAGGGCTGCTGTTCCACCACCTGCTCGCCGGTGGCGGCGGGGACGTCTACATGCGGCCGGTCGTCCTGGAGTTCCCGTCGCGGGAGCGGCTGGACGAGCTGGTCGGGGCGTTGCAGCGGGTGATCGACCGGCATGACGTCTTCCGTACGTCGCTGGCCTGGGAAGGGGTGCGGGAGCCTGTCCAGGTGGTGTGGCGGCGGGCCGCGCTGCCCGTGGTGCCGGTGGACCTGGGCGGCTCGGACGATCCCGTCGCGGAGCTGGTGGCGGCGGTGGGGATGTCGATGGACCTCGGGCGGGCGCCGTTGCTCGACGTGCACGCGGCGCAGGCCGGGGATCGGTGGCTGGCGCTGGTAAGGGTGCATCACCTCGTTCAGGACCATCTCGGGCTGGAGATCCTGCTGGACGAGGTGGGGGCGTTCCTGGCGGGGCGTGGTGGTGAGCTGGGCGAGCCGGTGCCGTTCCGGAACTTCGTCGCGCAGGCGCGGGGCGGGGTGAGCGAGGAGGAGCACGAGCGGTTCTTCGCGGCGTTGCTCGGCGATGTGGCGGAGCCGACGGCGCCCTTCGGGCTGCTGGACGTGCGCGGCGACGGAGCCGACGTGCGGCGCGCGGCGGCGGACCTCCCGGGCGAGACGATCGGACGGCTGCGCGAGGTCTCGCGGCGGCTCGGGGTGAGCCCGGCGACCGTGATGCACGTGGTGTGGGCCCGGGTGCTGGGGGCGGTGTCGGGGCGGGATGACGTGGTGTTCGGGACGGTGCTGTTCGGGCGGATGAATGCGGGGGTGGGGGCTGATCGGGTTCCCGGTCCGTTCATCAACACGCTGCCGGTGCGGGTGCGGCTGGGTGGCGGGGTCGGTGAGGTGGTGTCCGGGATGCGCGGGCAGCTCGCTGAGCTGTTGATGCACGAGCACGCGCCGCTGGCCGTCGCCCAGCGTTCGAGCGGGGTGCCCGCCGACCTGCCGCTGTTCACCTCGATCCTCAACTACCAGGGGAACGTGAGCGACGGCAGCACGCCGGCCGCCTCCCCGCTCGACGACATCAAGATCGTTTACTCGCGGGACCTCACCAACTATCCGCTGTCGGTGGCGGTGGATGACCGGGGTGACGGGATGTCGGTCGTGGTGGACGCGGTCGCCGGGGTGGACGCGGAGGTCGTGGCCGGGCTGGTGTGCACGGCGATGGAGAACCTGGTCGAGGCGTTGGAGTCGGCTCCGGACACCTCGTTGGCGGGGGTGGGGGTGCTGGATGCGGCGGATCTTGAGCGGCTGGCTTCCTGGGGGGCCGGGCCCGCGGGTTCGCTTGCGGGGACGGTGGCGGAGCTGTTCGAGGCGCAGGTGGATCGGGATCCGGCTGCGGTGGCGGTGGTGAGCGAGGGTGTGGAGGTGTCGTTCGGCGAGTTGGAGACCCGAGCGAACCGGGTGGCTCGGGCGCTGCTGAGCCGGGGAGTCGGGCCGGAGTCTGTGGTCGCGGTGGCGCTGGAACGCGGTGTGGACCTGGTCGTGGCGTTGCTGGGGGTGTTGAAGGCGGGCGCGGCCTATCTGCCGGTGGATGTCAGCTACCCGCAGGCGCGCATCGAGTCCATGCTTGCGCAGGCTGGGGTGCGGGTGGCGGTGGCGTCGCCGGGGCTGTTGCCGGACGCTGTGGACATCGATGCTGTGGCGGGTCTGCCGGGGGGCCGGTTGTCGGCTGATGAGCGGGGTGTGCTGCGCGTCGATCAGGCGGCGTATGTGATGTTCACCTCCGGCTCGACCGGGGCGCCGAAGGGCGTGGTGGTCTCGCACGCGGGGATCGGGGCGCTGGTAGAGGGGCAGCAGCGGTGGCTGGGCGTCGGCCAGGGTTCGCGGGTGGCGCAGTTCGCGTCGCCGGGCTTCGACACCTTCGGCTGGGAGTGGCTGGGGCTGCTGTCGGGGGCGTCGCTGGCGATCGTCCCCGAGGATGCTCGGCTGGGTGAGGCGCTTCTGCAGGCGCTCACCGCCTTCCGGGTGTCGCATGTGACGTTGCCTCCGGCGGTGCTGGCGGGCTTGGACCCGGCGGGGCTGGATGCGAGCGTGACGGTGACGGCGGCCGGTGAGGCGCTCACAGCGGCCGTGCTGGAGAGCTGGAGCACCGGCCGGCGGATGTTCAACTCCTATGGGCCGTCCGAGACGACGGTCGATGCCACCTTGTGGCAGTGCGGCCCGGGCCGGGTGGCGATCGGGCGGCCGGTCATCGACACACGGGTCTGGGTCCTGGACGAGCATCTGGCGCCGGTGCCGGTCGGTGTCGCGGGTGAGGTCTACGTGGCAGGTCCGGGTGTCGCGCGCGGGTATGTGGGTCGGCCGGGGCTGACGGCCGAGCGGTTCGTGGCCTGTCCCTTCGGGGGCGGGCGGATGTATCGCACGGGCGACGTCGCGCGCTGGGACGACGGTGAACTGGTCTACGTCGGGCGCGCGGATGAGCAGGTGAAGATCCGCGGCATGCGGATCGAGCCCGGCGAGGTCCAGGCGGTGATCGCTGCCTGTGAGCTGGTCTCCGAGGCGGCGGTGGTGGCGCGTGAGGACAGCCCGGGGGACAAGCGGCTGGTCGCTTACCTGGTGCCCGCCGCACGACCCATCGATGTGGAGGAGGTGCGGCGGTTCGCGGGTGAGCGGTTGCCGGAGTTCATGGTGCCGTCGGCGCTGGTGGTGCTGGATGAGCTGCCGCTGACCGTGAACGGCAAGCTCGACCGCAACGCGCTGCCCGCCCCCGAGTACGCCACCGGCCAGGGCCGCAAGCCGGCCACCCCGCAGGAAGAGGTCCTGTGCTCGGTGTTCGCCCAGGTCCTCGGCCTGGAGCGGGTCGGCGTGGACGACGATTTCTTCGCGCTGGGCGGCCATTCGCTGCTGGCGGTGCGGCTGGTGAGCCGGATCAGGGCGGTCCTGGGGGTGGAGGTGGAGATCCGGGTCCTGTTCGAGGCGCCGACGGTCAGGGGGCTGGCGGAGCGGTTGGCGGAGGCGGATGAGGCTCGGCCTGCGTTGACGGCGTGGGTGCGTCCTGAGCGGGTGCCGTTGTCGTTCGCGCAGCGCCGCCTGTGGTTCATCCAGCAGTTGGAGGGGCCGACCGCGACGTACAACATTCCCGTGACGCTCCGTCTCGCCGGTGAGGTGGATCGCGACGCACTCGGCACTGCGCTGCGCGACGTCATCGACCGGCACGAGGTGCTGCGGACGGTGTTCCCGGCCGCCGACGGCGAGCCGTACCAGCGGATCCTCAGCATGGACGAGCTGGACTGGGAGCTCTCCGTCGTCGAGGCGGCCCCCGACGAGCTGCAGGAGGCGGTCCGGCGCGCGGAGACGTACGCGTTCGACCTCGCCTGCGAGGTGCCGATCCGGGCGTGGTTGTTCGTGGCCGGTTCGGAGCAGGCGTTGGTGGTGGTGACGCATCACATCGCGGCGGACGGGTGGTCGATGG
>NZ_JBFAPT010000054.1:0-37565 GCF_040676845.1 Nonomuraea sp. NPDC049504 | reverse complement strand
CCCGCGCGTTGGCCGCCGACACCGCCGCCTGGCCGCCACGCCGCTCGGCGCGCAGCGTGACGGCGGCGAGATGCCAGGCCCGCCGGTCGTCGTCGACCGCCTCGGCCAGGGCGCGGTGCGCGGCCATGCGCGCGGCGATGTCGGTGGCCAGCAGCACCGCCGCCCGCACCAGCGGGTGGTGGAAGGCGACGCCCTCGGGAGCGACCCGGATCAGGCCCGCCCACTCGGCCGGGGCGGCGTCGTCGAGCGAGGCGCCGAGCAGGCTCAGCGCGTGGGCGAGCACGCCCAGCTCGCCCCGGTCGTCGAGCGCGGCCACCAGCAGGCAGGTACGGGTGCTTTCCGGCAGCGCGGCGGCGCGGTCACGGAAACCGGCGAGCACCCGGTGCGTCACCGGCGCCGCGCCGCCCAGGTTGAACGGCAGCGGGCCCGTCGCTCCCGGGCTGAGCATACGCGGCAGCTGGAGGAGGGCGAGCGGGTTGCCTTGGGCCTCGGCCATCACCTGGTCGCGCAAGGTCGGCGGCAGCGCGCCCGCGTGCTCGGCGAGCAGCCGGTGGGCGGCGCCGGGGTCGAGGCCGCCCAGGTGCAGCTCGGGCAGCCCACCGCCGGCGAGCGGGGCGCCGGTCCTGGCGGCGAACACCACGGCGACGGGCTCGGAGTGCAGGCGGCGGGTGGCGAACAGCAGCGCGTCGGCCGACTCGCCGTCCAGCCATTGAGCGTCGTCGACCAGGCAGACCAGCGGCCCCTGCGCCGACAGCTCCACCAGCAGGCCCAGCGTGGCCAGCCCGACGAGGTAGCGGTCGCCCCGGGTGTCGCCGCCCAGGCCGAGCGCGCTGAGCAGGGCGTCGGCCTGCTGCGGCGGCAGCGCGCTGACCCGGTCGAGCGCCGGGCGCAGCAGCAGGTGCAGCGCGGCGAACGGCAGCTCCGCCTCCGACTCCACGCCGGTCACCCGCAGGATCTGCGCGTTGGCGTGCGCCTCGGCGTAGTCGAGCAGGGCCGACTTGCCGATGCCCGCCTCACCGCGCACGACCAGCGCGCCGGCGCGGTTGTCCGAGGTGTCGAGCAGCAACTGGTCGATCACGGTCTGCTCGGCCGCCCGGCCGTACAACCTGTCGCCTATCGCGCCTGTCGCCACACTGCTGCTCACGTTTGTCACACCAGTGCGCAGGCTCGGCGGTAGAAGGCGATCTGGTCGGCGACCACCTCGCCGCGGAAGGCCGGGTCGGTGTAGAAGGTGAAGTGGGTGCCCGGGTAGACGCGCAGCTCGCCGTCAGGGGCGCGCTCCGCGAGCTCGCGGGTCTTCTCCAGTGGGGACTCGCGATCCTCGGCGGCGGCGCAGACCAGCAGGGGGCAGGTCAGGCGGGCCGCGGACGCGGCGGGGCGGTAGCGCATCATCCGCAGCAGCCCCCTGGGGGCGACGCTGTTGCGCCACGAGGTCCCGTGCTCGCCGCCGGTCAGCGTAAGGATGTGCTGGTCGGCCTCGGGCGTCGCGGTCACGGCCAGCTCGCCCGGCCGCCCGACCATCGGGATGTAGTACGGGCTCAGGCCCAGCCCGCCGCGCAGCGCGTCCCAGAAGATCGCGCCCAGCGTGCGCAGCGTCTGGCCGGCCGAGCGTCCCTCGACCTTCTTCGGGAACCCGTTGAACGGGATCTGCGCCACCACGGCCGCGATGCCCGGATCGCCCGCGGCCACGGTGATCACGTGGGCGCCGCCCAGCGAGTTGCCCCACAGCAGCACCTTGCCCGGATCGACCCGCTCGTGCCTCCTGGCGAACGCCACGGCGGCGCGGACGTCGGCGAGCTGGCCGGGGATGTCGGGCACCTGGCGGGGCTCGCCGTCGCTCTCGCCGAAGCCGCGGTAGTCGAAGACCAGCGCCGCGAACCCCGCCGCGGCGAAGCGCTCGCCGTAGTCGTAGAGCCGGTCCATCGTCCCGCTGAAGCCGTGGCAGAGCACCACGCACGGCGCCGGGTCCGAGCCGGCCGGCAGGTAGAGGTGACCGGCGCAGCGAACGCCGTCAGCGGTGAAGGACACCTTGGATCGCATGCGGATCTCCCCGGGGTCATAGACTGACTTCCGGTAAGTACATTAGCGAAAGGACTGACCGTTGGTAAGTGAGGTTCCTTGACTTCCGAGCGGATTCTGGAGGCGGCGCGGATCCTGTTCGCCGCCCGCGGCTACCGGGCGACCTCCATGCAGGCCATCGCCGACGAGGTCGGCATCACCAAGGCCGCCCTCTACTACCACTTCGACTCCAAGGAGGAGATCCTCCGCCGGATCACGGTGCCGCTGCTGGACGAGCTGGAGGCGGCGCTGGCCGCGGCCGAGTCGTGCGGCACCCCCGAGGAGGTGCGGTGGCGGGCGATCGAGAGCTATGTCGATGTGCACCTGCGTCACCGCCACACGCTCACCATGCTGGTCAAGGACATGACGCTGCTCGTGCAGGCGCCGATCGCCGACCGGTTCCGCGCCGCGATCGCGCTGGCCAACGAGCTGGTGGCCGGGCCGTCGCGCGGGCTGGAGGAGCGGGTGCGGGCCTGCCAGGTGGTCGCGGGGCTGGCCGATCCCGTGCTGCTGTTCCGGGACGAGCCGCCCGAGCGGCTGCGCCGCATGATCCTCGACGGCGCCAGGGCGCTCCTGGGCGCGCCCACGTCCGAGGCGGCGTCCGAGGCGGCGTCCGAGGCGGATGCGGAGGCGGATGCGGAGGCGGATGCGGAGGCGGATGAGAAGGCGGATGAGAAGGCGAAGGCGGTGCGGGCGCGGGGCCGTGGCGGCGGCCGACCCGCCGCGCTCGGCGCGGAGCAGGTGGCCCAGGCGCGTGCCCTGTACGCCGAGGGCCTGGGCGCCGAGGAGCTCGCCGCCCGGTTCGGCGTGTCCCGGGCGACGGTCTACCGCTGTCTCAAAACCTCGTCGCCGACGTAATGAGATTTTATTTTGATACTGAGACGAATTCTGCTCGCGCGGATGGCGCGCCGACGTGCCTTCGCCCGCCAGGACCGCGTCATGGCCGAGGTCGTGGACGAGACCTGGCACCGGATGTCACGGCCCGAGCGGCCGGAGGCGTTCATCCGCCTCGTACGGACCCAGGACTACCGGCCGACCGACGCGGGCCTCGGACGGCTCCGCGCCAGAACGCTGGTGATCTGGGGCGAGGACGACCAGTGGCTCCCGGCCGCGTACGCCGGGGAGTACGGCCGCCGCATCCCCGGCGCCACATCGTTGACGGGCGAACTGCTGCTCCGTCCTGGAGCCGAGATCTCCCGCCGCCGGGAGGCAGATTCGCTGTCCGATAGCGGACACGCCGCCTGACCTCGCAGGATGATTGCCCGCCCGTCCGGGTACGTGTACTCGGCACCGAGGGACACCGGGGGAATCGTCTGGGAGGTCGTCCGTGAACAGGCCGGCGCACTGGTTCTCCGATGCGCTGTTTCCCCACGGCACGAACGAGCACGGCCCCTTGCCGGCGCTGCTCGTCATGCTGATGGTCGCGTCCGGGCTCGTCGACGCCGTCACCTTCCTCGGCCTGAACCACGTCTTCGTCGCGAACATGACCGGCAACGTGGTCTTCGCCGGCTTCTCGGTCCTCGGCCAGCCCCGGCACCAGCTGTGGGCGCACCTGCTGGCCCTGGCCGCCTTCGCCGCGGGGGCGTGGAGCGAGGGCCGCGTGGCCAAGAAGATCGAGGAACCGCGCCGCCGGCTGTTCCACCTCACGGTCGCGCACGCGGTCCTGGTGGCGGCGGCGCTCGCCGTGGTGCTGCTGACCGACGAGCAGGGCACGGCCCCGACGGTGGCGCTCATCGTGCTGCTCAGCTACGGCATGGGCATGCAGAACGCGGTCGCGCTCCGCTTGGCGGTGCCCGACCTGGTCAACATCACGGTCGTCACGAGCATCGTCACCCGGCTGGTCTCGCAGGCGCCCGAGCACGCGTGGCGGCGCCGGGCGTGCGCCATCGCCGCCATGTTCACCGGCGCCCTCCTGGGCGCTGGGCTCTACATGATGTCCGGCATGTCCGCCCCGCTGGCGGCCGACCTCATCCTGCTCGTCCTCATCGCGTACGTGGCCCGCGACCTCAGGCCCCGCCCACAGCCGCGCTGAGGAGAACGATCGGTATTGCGATCTGACCTGTCCATGGAGGAGGTCATCGCCGCCGGGATGCCGCCCATGGGGGCAGGGCACGAGCTGTACAACCTGGCCGAGCAGCCCGGACGTCCCGAGTTCGCGAGAAAGCTCGGCATCCCGCTCACCGGCTTTGAGGAGTGGGCGCGAGAGCACATGACGTCCTGACGTCACTCCGCGGGACAGGTGAGGTTCTCGGCGGCGCCGCCGGCGAGGAACGCGGTGACCGCGCGGTCGCCGCAGGCGTTGCCGTTGGCGAGGTAGACGCCGTGGCCGCCGGAGTCGACGGTGACCATTCTCGCTCGATCGCCGAACGCGCGCAGGAGCTTCAGCGCGCCGCTGTACGGGGTCGCGGGGTCGCGCAGGTTCTGGATGAGCAGGATGTTCGACGGGCCCTTCGAGGTGACCCGCGTCGGAGGCTCGGCCGGCTGGTGCCAGAAGGAGCAGGGGCCGATGTTGACGGGCATGCCCGCGGTCAGCGGGTGGGCGGCGCGGTTGGCGCGTACGTCCCGGCGGTGGCGCTCGATCGAGCGCGGCCACGCCACGTCGTTGCAGATGGTGGCGCCCGCCACGGCGCCGGTGTGCTGGATCGCCGCCTCGTCGAGCCGGGGCGGGGCGGGCAGCGGCCCGCCGGCGCGGGCGGCGCGCATCAGCCCGGCCAGGCGGGCGAAGTTCGCGTCCGAGTACAGGGCGCCGAGCATGATGTCGCGCAGTTCTTTGCCGGCGAGCTCGGGGGGAAGGGCGCCCGGCCACGGGATCGGGTGCCGGTCCAGATCGGCCGCGAGCCGCAGGAACGCCTCGCGTACGGCCGCCGCGTCGGCGCCCAGGCCGTACTCGGGGTGGCGGGCGGCGGCCCAGGCGGCGAAGTCGGGGAAGCGGTCCTCCACGCCCACCGCGTAGTTCGCCGCCCACCCCCGTGCCACCCGGCGGGGGTCGGGGTCGTTGTTGCTGTCCAGCACGATCCGGTCCGTACGGTGCGGGAACATGGTGGCGTAGACGGTGCCGACGTAGGTGCCGTACGAGACGCCCCAGGCGGAGATCTTGTCCTCGCCCAGCGCGCGGCGGATCCGGTCGAGGTCTCTGGCGGCGTCGCGGGTGGTGAGGTGGGTGGTGAGGTGGGGGAGCAGCGGGCCGCCGTTGCGGGCGCAGGCGTCGGCGATCCTGCGGGCGCGGGACACATTGGCGGTGATGTCGCCGTCGGGGCCGGGGTACGGCCTGTAGCGCGGCGCCGTACCGGATCGGCGGCGGGAATGCGCGAGACGGCGAGCGAGATCCGGCCGGCGGCCGGATCGCGATAGTCCAGAGGCACCTGAAGCGTGGCGCACTCCTGCTGGGGCGCGGCCGGACAGGCTCCCCACGAGAGCCCTCGGTGCGGGGTGGCGGCGACGGCGGGGAACGACGTCGCCGTCAGTGCGGCGGCGGCGAGGCAGGCTGGAGTTCGGCAGGTGGTCACCGATCACCGGACGGACCGGGCCACCAGGGCCATGGCCTCGCGCATGGCGTTCCGCACCTCGGCGGGTTCGTCGCCGCGCCGCAGCGCGGCGGAGGCGGACGCGCTGACCGCGCCCACCATCGCGCCGACCAGGGCGGAGGCGGTGATCGTGTCGAGCTTGTCGGGGAATGCCCGCTGCAGTGCCAGGGCCAGTTCGGCTTGGGCGGTGAGGTAGCGCTGGAGCAGCCGGGCCTGCAGCGCCGGAACCGAGGCCGCCAGCCGCGACCTGAGCGCCGCCAGGCCGCTGGGCAGGTCGTTGTCCGACGTGTCGGCGATCATCTGGTCCATCGCCCGTACCAGCACCTCGGGCAGCCCTTCCCCGGGACGGCGCTCGGCGATCGCTCGCAGCGCCAGGTCGACGCGGACGTCGGTGTTGGCCAGGAGGACGTCCTCCTTGGCCTGGAAGTGGAGGAAGAAGGTGCGGGGGGAGACCTCCGCGGCGTCCGCGATCTCGGCCACGGTCACGTTCTCGTAGCCCTTGTCCTCGAACAGGCGCAGCGCCGCCTCGATCAGAGCCTGCCGCGTGCGCTGCTTCTTGAGCTCGCGCAGGCCGGGTTTCTCCACCATGAGAAGCAGCTTATTGCATTGTCTGCATTGATGCATACTGTGAATCACTACACAGACTGCATCGAAAGGTGGCCGGCATGGGAAGCTTGGACGGACGAGTCGTCCTCATCACCGGAGCAGGGCGCGGCATCGGGCGGGAGGAGGCGCTGTTCTTCGCCGCCGAGGGCGCCAAGGTCGTCGTGAACGACCCCGGCGTGGCCATCGACGGCTCAGGAGGCGATGCCGGGGTGGCGGCGAAGGTCGTCGAGGAGATCACCGCCGGCGGCGGGCAGGCGGTGGCCAGCACCGACAGCGTCGCCGACTGGGACGGCGCCCGCCGCATGGTGGAGACGGCATTGGACTCCTTCGGCGACCTGCACGTGGTGGTCAACAACGCGACCATCGAACGGAACATGGGCCTGACCGACCTGTCGGAGCAGGACTTCGACGACGTCCTGGCCGTCAAACTGAAGGGCACCTTCGCGGTGACCCGCTGGGCGGCCCGTCACTGGCGCGAGCGGTTCCAGGCGGGAGTCCGCGCCGACCGCGCCGTCGTCAACACCTCCTCCGGCTCCGGCCTGCTCAACCCGCTGCCCGCACAGGTCTCCTACGCGGCGGGCAACGCCGGAGTCGCGGCGCTGACCACCGTGGCGGCCCTCGAACTCGGCCGGTACGGCGTGCGCGTCAACTGCGTCTCGCCGTCGATGGCCCGTACGAGGCTCACCGTCACCGTCCCCGGCATGAGCCAGGAACCGCCGGCGGCCGGGTACGACCCCCTGGACCCCGCCGCCAGCGCGCCCGTGGCCGCCTACCTGGCCAGTTCCGCCTGCCCGCTCACCGGCCAGGTGCTGTCGATCCGGG
This sequence comes from Nonomuraea sp. NPDC049504, assembly GCF_040676845.1. Taxonomy (NCBI): domain Bacteria; kingdom Bacillati; phylum Actinomycetota; class Actinomycetes; order Streptosporangiales; family Streptosporangiaceae; genus Nonomuraea; species Nonomuraea sp. NPDC049504. Next base: position 30,555 of record NZ_JBFAPT010000054.1, on the reverse strand, counting down.
GCGGAACGGTGGCGGTCAACCGCGGCTGGTCCCTCGGCGATCACCTCCACAAGGACGGGCTGTGGAGCGTGGCGGAACTGGCCGAACAGGTGAGGGAACTGCCGATGGACGACCCGTACGACAAGCTCGCCCAAGCCCTGACCGGCGCGCTCGGCACGGTGGGACGCGCCCGGCTCCAAGAGATGATCAACGCCCTGCTGGACCAGGGAGGCGAGCCCGCCCCGGCTTCCGCATGACGCGGCGCGGGCGGTGACCGACGACGACGCTGCCCCGTTCCGAGGCCAGGAAGGCCGCCACCGCCCTCAGCCGCGAACGGACGCTGAAGGAGGCGTCCTGTGCGCGGCTGCGCCGCTCACGCCGGCGACGAAGACACCGGCACCACGTCCGTCCGGTCGACGCGGTTCGCTGGTGTCGTACTCTCGACCTCAGCGACCTGAGCGGACGATCGCCCGTGCGACCCACGTCATCAGTTCGCAGGACGTTGCCCGGGGGGAAGAAGTGACGCGGTGTCACTGGTGCCCACCGCCAAAGCCGAACAATGCTGAGACCCCTGCCGTTCGATCCTGGAGAGCCACCCATGGACACCGAGCCTGCGCAGGGACAGCTCCGCAAGCTCAACCTCACCATGTTCCTGCCGATGCTCGCCGTGGCCGGGGTGATCTCGGTGGCGGTCTACGCCCGGTCCTGGTGGGAGGCCGTCGTCCTCGGTGCCGGTGTGGTGGCGACCATGGTCTGCTTCACGCGGTGGGCGGCGGGTGAGGTGCTGCGCGTCGCGCTCCCCTGCCTGGTCGTCACCGCGGTCGTGTGGCCCTTCGCGGTGCTGGTGGTCGGCAGTCCGGCGGCGTTCTTCTGTGTCTCCTCCGTGGGCTCCTACGTCATCCCCCAGTTGCCTCGGTACCGGCTGGCGGCGGCCGCGACACTCGCGGTCTACGTCGGCGCGGTGGGCGCGGCACGGCTGCTGGTGTCGCCTGAGGACGTTCCCGGTGTGCTGTTCCAGTTCGTCCTCATCCCCGTCGGTTTCACCGTGGTGGTGGTCGGGCTGATGTTCCCCAACAAGGGGTTCTACGACGTCGTCGACGAGTTGGAGGAGGCGCGCGAACGGGAGGCGGAGCTGGCCGTCATCCGCGAACGCGTCCGGTTCGCCGGTGACCTGCACGACATCCAGGGCCACACGCTGCACGTGGTGAAGTTGAAGACCGCGCTCGCACAGAAGCTGGTGGACGGCGGCACCGACGCCGACACCGAACGAGTCAAGCAGGAACTGCGCGAGATCCACGCCCTCGTCAGCGAAACCATCACCCAGACCAAGGAACTCGCCTACGCGCAACGACGGCTCAACCTGTCCGCCGAGCTGGAGAACGCGCGGAACCTCTTCGAGGCCGCCGGCATCAGGGTGCGCGTCAACCGCGAGGCCGACGTCGACCAGGACGCGAGCGAACTGCTCGGCCAGGTCCTCCGCGAGACGACCACCAACATCCTCCGCCACGCCCAGGCGACGCGAGTGCGGATCACCCTGTCGGCGGCGAGCATCACCATCGTCAACGACGGTGCCCAGCGCGCACCACTGCCCGAACTCCGGGGGCTGGCCGCCCTGCGGCAACGCCTCGCCGGCGAAGGCGGTCAACTGACGGTCGAGCAGGACGATGGACGGTTCCTGACCGCCGCGACTCTGCCTCACCGACGTCCCGAAGCACAGGAGAACCGATGACCACAGTCGTACTCGCCGACGACGAAGCCCTGCTGCGCAAGGCGATGGCCGCGCTGCTGCCGCTCGAGGGCGAGATCACCGTGCTCGCCGAGGCCGTGAGCGGCGAGACCGCCGTCGACGCCACCTTGCGGCACCGGCCCGACGTGCTCGTCATCGACCTGGAGATGCCCGGCATGGACGGTCTCGGCGCTGTCGCCGAGATCCGCCGCACCCGTCCGGACCAGGTCATCCTCATGCTCACCCGCCACGCCAAACCCGGAGTGCTCCGCAAGGCACTCAAACTCGGCGTCCAGGGCTTCGTCAGCAAGTCGGCCGAACCGGCGCACATCGCCAAGGTCATCGCCACCCTGCACGAAGGAAGGCGCTGGATCGACCCGGACGTCTCCGCACTGGCCCTCGTCGACGACTGCCCTCTCACCGACCGCGAGCTCGACGTGCTGCGCGCGACCCGCGACGGATACGCGGTCGCCGACATCGCCGCCCAGCTCCACCTCGCGGAAGGCACCGTACGCAATTACCTCTCCAACGCCATGCAGAAAACCCAGACCCGCACCCGGCACGAAGCCGCCCGGTACGCCCGCGAACACGACTGGCTGTAACAGCCCGGACGTCCGGCACCAGTGACGTGGTGTCATGTGTTCATCCGACGGAATGTCATCGCAGATCAGTGACGTGGTCGCACTGCCGTTCTCGGGGCGGTGGCACTGAGATGTCAGGTATGACTTCCACGGCAGTGATCGATGTTGAGCGGTTGAACCTGACGTACGGGGACTTCCACGCGGTGCGGGATCTGTCCTTCCAGGTGCGGCGGGGCGAGTTCTACGCGTTGCTGGGGACGAACGGCGCGGGTAAGACCTCGACGCTGGAGACGATCGAAGGGCATCGGGCGCCGACGTCGGGGACCGTGCGGGTGCTGGGCCAGAGCCCGCGGAATCGGGCGGCGGTGCGCCCGAGGATGGGCATCATGCTGCAGGAGAGCGGCTTCAGCCCGGATCTGACGGTGCGGGAGTCGATCGAGCTGATCGGCGTGCTGTCCCAGCGGCAGGACCGGCTGGAGCGCGTGCTGAGCATGGTGGACCTGACAAGGAAGGCGCGCACGAAGGTGTCGCAGCTCTCGGGCGGGGAGAAGCGGCGGCTGGACTTCGCGACGGCGGTGTGGGGGACACCGGAGCTGGTGTTCCTGGACGAGCCGACGACCGGGCTGGACATCCAGTCGCGGGATGCGCTGTGGGACGCGGTGGACAAGCTGCGTGAGGACGGCTCCACGATCGTGCTCACCACGCATTATCTGGAGGAGGCGCAGCAGCGCGCGGACCGGATCGGGTTGATGCACCGGGGGACCTTCCACCGGGAGGGCACCGTGGCGGAGCTGACGCGGACGCTGCCCGCAGTGATCCAGTTCGAGCTGCCGGGGACGTCGGCCGCGCTGCCGCTGCCGCTGCCCGGCCGCCGCGACAGCGGTGGCACGTTCCTGATCGAGACCCACCAGCTGCAGAAAGACCTGTTCGTCCTGCTGCGATGGGCACAGGACAACGCGATAGAGCTGCGGGAGCTCGCAGCCGGGCCGACCCGGCTCGATGACGTCTTCCGCGCGATCAACAACCACTGACGGCTTTCTCGCCGGCCCGCTTTCCCCAGAGAGGTAGCGCCGTAGGCATGCTTTCGATCGCTCGCAGTGAGCTGATCCAGATTTTCCGGAACCGGTCGGTACTGATCACCAGCTTCGTGATCCCGATCGTGGTCTGTGCGTTCTTCGTCCACCGGCACGAGGCGTTCGCACAACTCGGCTCCCTCGGCTACATCGCGGGGATCGTGATGTTCACCGTGTGCGCGTTCGGCCTCTACTCCACGGTGGTGACCACGCTGGCCTCGCGACGACAGAACCTGTTCCTCAAGCGACTGCGCTCCACCGCCGCCGCCGACGCGCAGATCCTGGTCGGGCTGGTGTTGCCGGTCACCGTGATCGCGCTGATCCAGGTCGCGGGGATCATGACCGTGCTCGGTGCGGTCGCCGGAGGCCCGGACAATGCCGTGCTGCTGGCGGTGGCCGTGCTGGTCACGGTGGCGATGATGATCGGCCTCGGCCTGGCCACCGCCGGTGTGACCAACTCGCCCGAGCACGCTCAGGTCACCATCCTGCCCGTCACCCTCGGCGTGATCGCGGTGGCAAGCTGGGTCGGCATCACCGGCACCGAGGACCTGGCCACGCTCAAACGCCTGCTGCCCGGCGGTGCGGCCACCGAACTCGTCCTGAACGCCTGGAACGGTGGCGCCGCGCTCAGCGACTCCCTCGTCCTGCTCGCCCCCACCCTCGCCTGGGTCGCCATCGCCGTCACCCTGGCCACCCGCTACTTCCGCTGGGAACCCCGCCGCTGAACGGCATGGCACCAGGGCCGGTGACCGTGACGTGATCCGGCCGGCGTCTGGCCATCGCCCGACCCGAGCAGCGACCCGCGGACCGATGAGGAGACCACTCATGCCCAGTGACGATTTCGCCGAGGCGAAGACCGGGCGACCCCGGAGACTCAGGCGGCTGACAGCGGGGGTCGCGGCTGCCGGAGCAGTAGCCGCTCCGGCGGCGGGCACGATCGCGTCCCGGAGCGGCGGCAACGGTGAAGGGAAGGAGACACCGGATGTCGCCGTACTCGCCGGTCGCCGCAGGCAGGCCCCTGCCCCGGGAGGAGCCCACGTACGAGTCGTGGACGCCGCTCGACGAGAACGCCGAGCACACCACCGGCGTCCCCCGGTTCACCGACCCGACCATTCCCGCTGAGAGGCAACGATGAGCGACGAGGACCAGGTACCGGTCGATCGGGCGGACGACGTGCCGCTCGTGCGATCGATCGACGAGCCGCTGCTCGTCGAGGACGTGCTGCTGCTGCTCTATCAGCCGTCCTCCGGCGCGATCGCGGGGGAGAACGTCCTGTACTACGTGCTGGGCGGTGCTGTCGTCGCGGACCTCACGCTCCGCGGTCTCACCGAGGTGCAGGAGCCGGGCCGGCTCGTCCGCCGCGTCGCCGCACGCGGCGACGCCCCGCACGACGACATCCTCCGCCCGGCGTGGGACTACCTCGCCATGAAGCCGCGCGGTGTGCAGACGGTGATCGCGGCGATCGGTCCGGAACTGCGCGGCAAGGTGCTCGGGAAGCTCGTCGACGACGGGCATCTGCGACGCAGGCGAAAGAAGGTGCTCGGTTTCATCCCGTCGGAGGTCCTCGATCTCGGGAGCGCACGGCGTTCGGAACTGCTCGCCCGCGTGCGCGCCACGCTCGTCGACGGGACCGAGCCCGACGCCAGGACCGCTGCGATCACGGCGCTGCTCTCGGCGAGCGCCAACCTGCATCAGTTCGTTCCCGAGATCCCGTGGACGTCGTCGGTCATCCACCGCGCGAAGGAGATCGAGAACGGCAACTGGGCCGCGGCCGCCGCAGGAGCGGCCGTCACCCGGGCGACGATCGCCGTCATCACTGCTGCCCTGAGCGCGTCGGCCGCCGCGACTGCGGCCGGCAACAGCTAGCGTCCCGTGGCATAGCGCGGGTTCCGGATCACCGCGTCCTCACGGGCGGGATACGGTGCAACGAGCCCGGCCGCCGGCCGGACCGTCGCGGGCATGCAGTGCGGGATGGCCGGACACGGCGAACCGTCTCGAACGGGAACGGGCGGCGACGTCGGCCGAAGGAAGGTGAGATCGCAGTGAACGTGGTCTTCTCGCCGCTGAGGGGATCCCCGCTTATCGCCGACGAATCTCAGGCGGGTGACACTAGTGCGGTGACCGGAAAGGTTCGCCGGCCTCGCCGTCCCCCCTGTGCACCTGGTGCCCGGCTTCCTCCAGGGCGGTGACGGCCTGCTCTTTTCTCTCAAGTGGAACCAGGACCAGGTCGGCGTCGGACGTCGAGGCGACGAACACCGGGATCTCCGCCTCTGCCAGCGGCTTGATGATCGCTACCAGCATCCCGGGAACGTCCAGATCGTGGGCTGACGCACCGCTGTAGAAACCGATCCATCGTTCCCCCGACTCCAGAGGCCGGACCGCACGGACGACGGTCAGCCCTTCGGGCGCGCGTACGAGCACGATCCAGTCGTCCTCGGGCGACGCCGTATGTGGCAGCTGCTCGATGGCGAACTCTGGAGAGACGATTCGCAGGTGCTGGGTCGTGAACGAGCTCATGGACGCGTGTTTACCAGAGATCCGGCGCCCCGCCTGTTCATGTGGCGGTGGCACCCGGCGAGCGTTTCCGGCCACAGCGCTGGAGGCCCTGCGCCGAGTGTGCGGGCGGTGCCGTCTCACGCTGTGACGCCGGAGGATTCGTTCATGGTCTTTCAGTCGTCGGCGCGGACGTTCTTACCGTTTGCCGCTGTCCTCGCCACACTGGGGCTTGCTCGACCGATGCCTGAAGGGCTTGGGGCATCCGTTCAGGCCCCACGACGGCAGCCCGGTCACCTATCCCAAGAACGCCTCCTACCTCGCCTGGCTCGGCGCGCGGCAGGTCGGCAGGTACGGCTGAAGCGGCCCGCCGGGCCAGGCCGAGGAGGTCGGGGCGGCGGTGCCCGCACCAGCGGCCGCACTGTCCGGTCCTGGCGGGTGTCCCGCTGCTCGACATCGTACGGCCGGCCCGCGCGCTCTTCCCGGAACTGCCGTCGCACCGGCTCGATGACCTCATCAGGTGTCTGCGGATCGAGCCGCCTCGGCGTCGCCATCGGGCGATGCCGGACGTACAGGTCACGGCGCAAGTCTGCGCACACCTGGACGCTGAGGGCGGACGGACGGGGCACTGGCGCATGCTCTTCGACCTTGACCGGATGGGCGGGCTGGCGCCCAAACGCTTGGCGTCTCCGGGCGGAGTGCAAGCAGGACTCTTTCGAGGCTGTCTCCGGAGGCCGATAGGGTGCGCGGATGACGAGAAGTGAGCGGCTCGCGGAGCAGCTGGATTGGCACTGGCGCAAGAACCTGCGGCCGCGCCTCGACGGTCTCACCGATGAGGAGTACTTCTGGGAGCCGGTACGCGGCTGCTGGAGCATCCGGCCCCAGGGGAGGTCGGTCGCGCCGATGCCGGCGGGGGCGGGGGAGTGGACGATGGACTACGCGTCCCCCGATCCGGTGCCGGCGCCGGTGACCACGATCGCCTGGCGGATGGCGCACGTCATCGTCTCGTGCCTGGGCTATCGGGTCGGATGGCACTTCGGCGGCGAGGACATCGACGTCCAGACGTTTCCGTACGCGGGACGCGCTGAGGAGGCGCTCAAGCAGCTCGACGAGATGTACGGGAGATGGAACGCGGGGGTCCGCAAGCTCTCGGACGCCGACCTGGCGAACCCGCCCGCGGTCGGCCCCGAGCGGAACCCCATGGAGATCATCGTCCAGCACGTCAACAAGGAAGTGATCCACCACGGCGCCGAGATCGCCCTGCTGCGCGACCTCTACCAGTGGCGGGACACCGGCCGCTGACGGCGTGAACGGAGTGTAGAGGGCGTCGGCCGGCGCGTCGGCGGCCAGGCTCCTCGACCTTCCTCGAGACGTCCTCGACTTGGAGCGACCGGCACATGAGGGGCGCCGGTCGAGTCGTAACAGACTGCAGGCACGGGCGGCTGGACTCTCCCCCTGCGGGAGTGTCCATGCTGGTCGGGTGAACGACGGATATCTGCCGATCGGGCGGTTCGCTCGGTTGTGTCGGCTCAGCGTCAAGCGGTTGAGGCACTACGACGAGCTGGGGCTGTTGGTGCCGGCGCACGTCGACCCGGACAGCGGCTACCGCCATTACCGGCAGGGGCAGGCTCGCGAGGCGCTGCTGATCGGGCTGTCCCCCTCGACCTGTCGCAGCGGGCCGAGGTGGCAGTGGCCGCCGAGGCCAGGGACGGGCCCGACCTCCTGCCGGGCGGCGTGTACGCCTCGGCAACCCACATCGGCCCCCCATGACCAGGTCGCGCTCACCGGACACGCTCTGTTCGCGTGGCTGGGCGATCACGGGCACACGCCGCTCGGACCGCTACGCGAGGTGTACGTCTCCGACCCGACAACCACGCCGGCGGAGCAGCTGGTGACCCATCTGATGATCGAACTGGAGGACCCTGAATGAACTGGTATTCCGCTGCTGATTCCCCAGAACTCGTCGAATTCGGCCCGGTACGCGGCCTATCGGTGACCGGGCAGGGCGAGCCGGGCGGGACGGTGCACATCACGAGCATCCAGGCGCTGTACAGCGTTGCCGGACCTCTGCTGGGCATCGCCGCCGCGGGCGGCGCGCCCTTCAAGATGCCGCCGCTGGAGGGCCGCTGGTGGGTGGAGGACGAACGACCGCCGCTTGACGTGCCGCGCGCACAGTGGTGGTGGCACGTCTTCCTGCGGCTGCCGGACTCGGTAGCTGATGAGTGGTTCGACCAGGCCAGGCAGGCTGCCGACGATCCCGCCGCCGCCCGCGTCCAGCTCGTCACCTTCACCGAGGGACGGTGTGTGCAGGCGTTGCACCGCGGCGCATACGCGGACGAACCCAGAACGCTGGCCCTGATGGAGGAGTTCATGGAGCGCTCCGGGCTGGTCATGAACGGCTTGCACCACGAGATCTACCTGTCCGACGTCCAGGAGACCGACCCGGCACGGATGCGCACGATCCTTCGCCACCCGGTCCGCGCGGCCTGACCGCCCGCCCGAAGACGGCTGCGGCCGTCTGCCCGGTCAGGCGGGCAGACGGCCCGGCAGTACCCCGTTCACGTTCGCCGGTCGGTTCCATGTGTCGCCCGACGCCTGCACCGCCCGCATCCGCGGGATCATCGGCTCTCCGGGCCGTCCTGCAACGAGCCGTCCGCACCTCGGAGGAAAACGCGTGGCCCGCATCGGGCGACGCCACGTAGCGTCGTTGTCATGAAGCTGCTCTCGGTCAACATCGGCCACCCCCGTCCGAACCCGTGGAAGGGGCTGAGGCTGACGGGCATCGACAAGCGGCCGGTCGACGGCCCGGTCGCCGTCACCGCTCCCGGCCCCAAGGGCACCGGCGCGGTCGGCCTCGCCGGTGACCGGGTCCATGACGTGAAGCATCACGGTGGCGTCGACCAGGCCGTCTACGCGTACGCTCGCGAGGATCTCGACACCTGGGAGGCCGAGCTGGCGCGGACGCTCCCCAACGGCGTCTTCGGGGAGAACCTCACCACCCTGGGCCTTGACGTCAACGGCGCCCTGATCGGCGAGCGCTGGCGGATCGGCCGGGACGTCGTCCTGGAGGTGTCCTGCGCGCGCATCCCGTGCTCCACCTTCCAGGGCTGGCTGGAGCAGGAGGGCTGGGTCAAGCGGTTCACGAAGGCCGCCCGGCCGGGCGCGTACCTGCGCGTGATCGAGCCCGGCGAGATCAGCGCCGGTGACCTGGTCGAGGTCGTCCACCGCCCCGGCCATGAGGTGACCGTCGAGCTCGTCTTCCGGGCGATGACCTCCGAACCTCACCTGCTGCCCCGGCTGCTGGCCGCCGACGCGCTGCCGCAGGGGGAGCGGCGACGTGCCCTCCGGCGCGTCAACGCCCAGACGCCGGAGGAGTGACCGTCAAGGCGACGCCGCCGGTTGCCATTGGGCCTCCATCCAGGCGGTGTCGCCGCTGGTCAACGTCTCGACCTGGACACCGGGCGCGGCGGGTGGCGGCACGTCGACGGCGCCGCAGTCGGCGACCACGCTGACCGAGACGAGGGCGGGGGTGCCGAGAACGGTGACGCGGGCACGCGTGGCGGCGGTGGCGAGGCCGACGAGGACGGCTTCGGTGAGGTCTCTCCTGACCGGCACCGGAGGGGTGGGCCACTGTCCGCGGGTGTCCAGCTCCACCACGACGCCCTTGCGGTCGGCCACGTCGATGCAGTGGCGCAGCTCGTGCAGGAGCGGGTCGGCGGACTCGTCGGCCTCGGCGAACAGGCGGCGCATGCGGGCCGCCTCGATGGCGCTGCGCCGCTGCACCTGCGGGTCCTGCGGGTCGAGCGAGCCGTCGGCGAGTCCTTCCAGCAGCGGTACGGTGCTGCCCGACAGCTCCGCGAAGCGCTGCTGCCTGCGGCGATGCGACTCACCGGCGACCGCGTCCGCGACGCGTACCTGCTCGATCTCCCTGCGCGCGGCCACCGCCGCCGCGCCGAGGTCACGCAGCACGGTCGCCAGGACGGCCAGGAACAACGGGTAGCCGATCACCGTGACGGACCCGGTCGCGAAACGGGCCAGCGTCAAGAACGTGGACCCTTCGAGCACCACCAGGTGGAACAGCGCGACCAGTTCGTGGGCCGCCATGAACGTCAGGGCCGAGCGCAGCGGGCGGTCGAGCACGACGATGAGTCCCGGCCAGGTGGCGGCGGCGAACATCCAGTCCTCGCCGGTCGAGGTGCGCCCGTCGGGCAGGGAGACGTACGACACCAGGGAAACCGCGAGCACGACCGCGATCACCGGGCCCCGCCACCGGCCCCACGACCGTCCCCGCACGATCAGCACGGCCTCGGCGAGCAGCACGACCCCGATCATCGCGAAGGCGCCGAGCTGCGCCGCCGGCGCTTCATAGGTGGGCAGGTAGCGGATGACGGTGGGCAGCGCGATCCCGAACACGGCCGCCAGGGCGACGAACAGCGTCGTGATCCGCAGTCCGCGCCCCAGCCGCGCCTGCGCCGACGCCTCGACGGGGTCGTCCTGCGCGGCGCCGCTCCGGTCGGCGCTGCGCCACTCGAGCCGGACCCGCGTCCCCTGACCAGGGGCTGAGGTGATCGTGGCCGTGCCGCCCGCGCGCTCCATCCTCGCGTGGACGGACTCGCGCAGGCCGCGCCGCGTGCCGGGCACCCCGTCCGGGTCGAACCCCCGCCCGTCGTCGGCGACGTCCAGCCGCAGCGCCCGCGCGTCGCCGCTGAGCCGGACGGTCGCGCGGCCGGTGCCTGAGTGGCGGCGTACGTTGGCGAGGGCCTCGCCCGCCGCGTCGCTGATCGCCCTGGCGGCCTCGTACGGCAGGCGGAGCCGATCGGGAGCGTCGAAGTCCACCGCGAGATGCGTCAGGGCCGGCACGGCGCGCAGCAGCTCCACCAGGTCGGCCTCCTCGGGGGTCCGGCCGGCGGCCTCGCGTAACCGGGCCAGGTCGCGCCGCGCCTGCGGGGCCAGCCAGCCGGCGCCGGAGCGTACCTGGCCGAGCCCCACCATCAGCAACGTCGTCGCCGCCGTGTCGTGCAGCGAGTTGACCTGCTCGCGCTCCTCCGCGCGTACGCCGGCCGCCAGCAGCGCCTCGCCGCGCGCCCGCAGCGCCTCCCGCGCCAGCGCCTCGGCCCGTCTGGCCGTACGGTTCATGAAGATCCACGCCACCCTGCCGACCGTGGCACCCGGCAGCGCCAGCAGGATCCCCGTGGCCAGACTGGAGTCCACCTCCCACGCCCCCGCCGCCAGCAGGATCGCCACCGGCCCGGCGACGGCGCCGACCGCGGCCGGCGCGCCCACCCTCAGCGGGGTGTACCACTGGTACGTCACGACGGCGAAGTCGACCAGCAGCCGCAGCCATCCCGTGTTCAGCGAGTCCACGGCGCCGGTCCAGAAGACGGTGCAGAACAGCCCGTTCATGACGGCGACGTCGAGGGCGACCAGCGCGCTGCCCCGCCCGTTCCGCAACCACCACGCGAACCAGCACGTCCACCCCGCCGCGGCGACCACCACGACCAGAGTGCTCATCAGCTGCCCGGGCGCCGCCCTGAACGGCGCGATGAGACAGATGGGCACCAGCGTCGCCAGGCGCACCGCGGAGGCGTACTTGCGCCCGTACCCTTCGAGCAGCCCCTCCGCCAACCCCCACCCCCGTAATGTCGCCACGCAGCCTAACCTGTCAGCCGTGGGTGGGGAGCGTCGCCGCCACCGACATGACCCCGGCGCATCAGCCGCGCGACAGTGCGGCGTGCAGGGCTTCTAGCTGCTCTGTTGGGATTCCGGCCAGTATGAGACTGCCTGCTGGGCGGCGGCCGCGATGGCAACGCCATCGAGTTCGACGATGCGCAGTTCGATGCCGCGTCCGTGGCGCGGCGTTCGAGTGCCGTGACACCCACCGCGATCTCCCAGAAGTTCCTGGCCACCGGCCTCAAGGCGGGCTTGTGCATGGTCCCCGCGGTCACGGCGAGAGCGCCCAGGCGTGAGCAGCGGAGGAGATCCGTATCGAAAGCGCCCGTCGTGGCACAGGAAGATCGCCGTGCCGCCGATCAGGCACCTGCGGCGGGCGCCGGTCAGATCGACGGCGGGGGCGCCGGCCAGGCGGCGGTCGCGGGTGAGGCCGCGGACGAGCCGCCGGACCTGGTCGATGTCGGACGCGAGAAGGTCGGTGCGGCCATCCCGGAGGCGGGTGTCGTCATGAGGCCTCCCGTTGTGAAGCGTCTTCCCGCATCATGAGCGGCCCTGGCGCTCCACGATCCACCGTTCGGTGTTTTGCCGGTACGAGTCAGGCGTCGCTCGTCATGGGTCGCCTCGTCAGCGAGATGATCCCGGGGATGGGGAAGAGCAGGAGGTAGAGGTTCGGGATCCACCAGGCGAGGGAGAAGTCGCCCCGCAGCGTCCAGAACGCGATCGCCATGAGCCCCGAAGCCATGGTCAGCACCAGCGAGACCAGCATCAGCGACGGGCCGCTCGCCTGGTCGCGGCGCAGGAGCCACAGGCTGGTCAGGCCGGTCGCGCCGGCCAGCAGGTCGATCCAGAGGAAGGACCAGTTCCAGTCCACCATCAGCGGGTTGGTGTAGTCGGCGAACGCCCATTGCAGTGGGATGAGCCCGAGGCCGGTGACGGCGAAATAGACCACGAAGCCGACGTCGGTGGCGAGCATCAAGCCCTTAGTCGTGCGCAGCACGGTCGATGGCCTCCATCAGGTAGCGGCGGGTCTTCTCGTGCAGGTCAGGTCCTGGCGAGCCGAGGCCGAGCAGCCTGGCGGCCCACCACCCGTCCACGGCCAGCCGTACGGCGGTCGCCGCCGCCGGGTCGACGCCGTCGTCGACGAGCCTGGCCTGCCAGGCGGCGAACCGCTCACGCAACGGCTGCAACTGCGCCGGGTCCACGAACAGCACGGCGAGCAGCGCCGCGGTGACACGGTCGGCGGGCGCGGTGGCGGTGGTGTGTCGTTCGGGGATGGTGGCCTCGACGTAGGCGCGCAGGAAGTCGCCCGGACGGGTGCCCGCCTGCGCGAGCGCCTCATCGAACGCTCTGGTCAACCGGTCGGCCATGGCGGCGACCAGGGCCTGTTTGGTGGGGAAGTGGTAGAACAGCCCGCCCTTGGAGACCCCGGCCCGCGTGGCGACGGCTTCGAGGGTGAGCGACTCGGCCCCCTGCGACAGCAGCACGTCGGCGGCGGCGTCGAGGAGGCGGTCCTTCGAGCTCGGTCGTGGCATGCCCGAAACTATACCGGTCAGCCGGTACAGTTTCAGCATGCCGTCGACAGAGGTGATCCCATGACGGCGTCACAGACTGAGGATGATGGGCAGAGTCTGCTTAACCCGGAAGGCGGCCGATGCCGGCCGGCAAGCGGCCGACCCGTGTGGCGTACCGCTGGTAGGCGGCGCCGTGCACGCGCCGCGGGTAGGGCTCCGGTGGTGACCAGGGCGGCGGCGCGGTGAGTGCCATGTCAGGCTTCCGGGGATGTGGGGCAGGTGCAGGTGGGTCCGCATCCGTCGGCCTGGTCGGTGGCCGGGGCGCAGCAGGCGTCGCCGCGCCAGGCTTCGCGGCCTTCCTTGACGGCGACGGCGGCGATGACGAGGGCGGCGACCGGGTCGGCCCAGGACCAGCCGAACAGGCTGTTGAGCGCCAGCCCCACCAGCAGGACGCCCGACAGGTACGTGCACAGCAGGGTCTGCTTGGAGTCGGCGACGGCGCTGGCGGAGCCGAGTTCGCGGCCGGCGCGGCGCTGCGCGGCCGACAGGAACGGCATGACGACCAGCGAGAGGGCGGCCAGGATGAGGCCGGGGGCCGAGTGTTCGGCCCGGCTGTCGCCGAGGAGGGCGCGTACGGCGTCGAAGGTGACGTACGCGGCGAGCGCGAAGAACGAAACGGCGATGACGCGCAGCGCCGTACGTTCCCGCTGCTCGTGGTCGGCGGCGGCGAACTGCCAGGCCACCGCGGCGGCGGAGGCCACCTCGACCAGCGAGTCCAGGCCGAAGCCGATCAGGGCGGCGGAGGAGGCGATCGTGCCGGCGGTGACGGCGACCGCCGCTTCGATCACGTTGTACGTGATGGTGGCCGCGACCAGCAGCCGGATCCGCCGCCGCAGCACCGTGCGCCGGGCGGGGGTCAGCAGGTCGATGGAGGTCATGCCACCACGTCCGGTGTCGTGGGGCGGAGCGTGACCGCGTGGCCGGTGGCGGCGAGGAGCTGCTCGGCGGCGGCGAGCAGGTCCATCAGCTCGGGCCGGGTCAGGCTGTAGAAGGACTGGCGGCCTTCTGCGCGATAGTCGACCAGGTCGCAGTCTCGCAGGCAGGCCAGGTGCTTGGAGACGGTGGACTGCGCCAGCCCCAGCTCGGTCACCAGATCCACCACGCGCGCCTCGCCGCGCGCCAGGCGCTGCACGATGCGCAGCCGGTTCTGATCGGCCAGCGAGTGGAACAGCGCGGCCGCCGGAGGAACCCCGGCGGCGATGTCGGCACTGACGCAGAAACCGGCCTCACTATCAATCGCCATACGGCGATGATAGCCCGATAGCGTGATGCTGAACAGACGACCGCTTCGACAGGCACTCCCACTGGGGGCTCAGCGGCCGTAGATGGCAGGGGCGTCGAGCACGATGACAGAGCATCCACTGGTGCTGCTGGAAGAGAGCGCGGTAGTGATCGATCACTTGCTCATCATGGAGCGCGCTTGGCATATCGGGCGGATCGGTTCGTGGGGGAGGTACTGCCGCCATTCGGCCGGGGTGAGTTGGGGGCGCGCGCGGCTGGCGATCGTGCAGAGTGCCCCGGCGAGGTCGGGCGGGAGCGCCACGTCCCAGAGCCGGATGTCGCCGTCGTCGCCGGCGGCGGCCAGCGTGCGGCCGTCCGGGTTGAAGGCCAGCGTGCGGAGGGCGAGGTCGGAGGCGGTCAGCGGAGCGCCGATCGGGCGGTGGGTGGCGACGTCCCACAACCTGATCGTCCCGCCGACGTCGGCGCTGGCCAGCCGGCCGTCCGGCGCGAACGCCACGTCCGTCACCTCCTCGTCGTGACCGCTCAGCGGGACGCCGATCTGACGGCGGGTCGCCACGTCCCAGAGCCGTACCATCTTGTCGGTGCCTGCGCTGGCCAGGATGTGCCCTTCGGGGGCGAACTCGATGTCGGTCAGGGCGCCGGTGTGGCCGATCAGGGGAGCGCCCGCACGCCGCCGGGTGGCCACGTCGTAGAACTCGACCTGGTTACGCGTGACGCCGGTCTCCCCGTCGAAGGTCTGCTCGCCGGCGACGGCGAGCGTGCGGCCGTCCGGGCTGAACTCCAGGTCGACCAGCCCTTGGGTGCGGTCGAGCAGCGGTGCGCCGAGCGGGCGGCGGGTCGCCACGTCCAGCAGTTGCACGTTGGGTATCTGGGCGCGCTCGTAGCCCTCGACGATGCCGGTCCTGGCGGTGGCGAGCAGGCGGCCGTCGGGGCTGAAGGCCGCCTCATCCCCGTACACCTCCTTCGGGACGGCCGCGGGACGGCGGGTGCGGACGTCCCACAACCGCACAGGTGCGGCGGTGTCGGTGCTGACCAGCGTGCGGCCGTCCGGGCTGAACCGCAGCTCGGTGACCGGACTGAGGTGCCCCGTGAGCGGCGGTCCGAGCGGATGGCGGGTGCGGGCGTCCCACAGCCGCACGGCCCCGTGCTGTTCGTCCTGATCGGTCACGCCTGTGGCCAGGACCCGGCCGTCCGGGCTGAACGCCACGGCCTGGACCGCCCCGGCCTCGCGGTCGATCGGCAGGTCGAGCGGCCGGTGCGTGGCCATGTCCCACAGCCGTACGGTGTTGTCACCGTGAGAGGAGCTGCTGACCAGGAGCCGCCCGTCCGGACTGAACTCCACATCGGCGACCCAGTCGGCATGGCCCAGGAGGGGCGCGCCGATCTGATGGCGGGTGGCCACGTCCCACGCCAGCAGGGCCCCGCCACCTCCGCGCCCCCCACCGACCAGGGTCCGGCCGTCGGGGCTGAAGGTGACCGTGTCGATCCGGTGATCAGGGCGGCCGGTCAGGGGCGCGCCCGCCGGGCGGCGGGTGGCCGCGGCCCACAGGCGTACCGTCCTGTCGTCCGCCACGACGGCGATCAGCCGGCCGTCCGGGCTGAAGTCCACATCGGGCACCGCGTGATCGTGACGGGCGAGCGGCTCGCCGACCTGCCGGCGGTCGGCGACGTTCCACAGCCGTACGGTCTTGTCGGCTCCGCCGGTGACCAGGAGACGTCCGTCGGGGCTGAAGTCCGCCGCGTAGACGGCGTCCCGGTGGCCGGTGAGTTCGCCGACCTGGCGGTGGTCGGCCACGTCCCACAGGCGCACGGTGCCGTCGAATCCGGCGGTGGCCAGCAGGCGTCCGTCCGGGCTGAAGTCGGTGGCGTGGACGGAGCCTTGGTGGCCGGCGAGTTCGGCGACCTGGCGGCGGGTGGTGACGTCCCAGAGCCGTACGGTGCTGCTGGCGCCGGCGGTGACGAGGAGGCGTCCGTCAGGGCTGAAGGCCGTGGTGTAGAGCCCATGGTGATGGCTGGTGAGTCGGCCGGTCTGGCGGCGGGTGGCGACGTCCCACAGGCGCACGGTGCCGTCGAAACCGGCGGAGGCCAGCAGGCGGCCGTCGGGGCTGAAAACCGACCTCACCACCGGTTCGCTGTGGCCGATGAGCTCCCCGCGGGCAGGGTGGGCCAGCGCGTTCAGCATGGCCCGCCGGGCGGCGGCGGTCGGCGCGATGCGGTGGGCGGCCACCGCCAGCAGCTGGGCGACGGTGGAGTCGCGGTCCAGCAGGCTCTCGCTCTGCACGGCGAGGCTGTGTGACAGGTTGAGGTTCTTCTCCTTCTGCGCCAGAACGAGCCGCTGCTCGGCGGTACGGGCGGCGTTCACCGCGAAGACCGTCGAGGTCAGCGCCGCTACCAGGAGCACGGCGAGCCCGGCGAACGCCTTCCGCCGGAGGCGGGCATGACGGCGGGCCGTGGCCTGTTCCGCCGCCTGCGCTGCCTGGCACGCGTCCAGGAACTCCTGCTCGGTGGTCGTGAGGGCGGCGCGGTTCGCGGCGGCCCAGTCGAGGGCGGTCCGCAGGCGTGTGCCCCGGTAGAGCAGTGACGGGTCACGGGCCTCGCGGTCCCAGGCCGAGGCCGTCTCGGCCAGGCGTCGGTGGGTACGCAGTCCCGCGCGGTCGGCGTGGATCCATTCGCGGAGTCTGGGCCAGGCTCGCAGGAGGGCTTCGTGGGCGAGTCGGGCGGAGTCGTCGGTGAGGGTGAGGAGGCGGGCGGTGGTGAAGGCGTCGATCACCTGTGCGGTGGGGGCGGGTGGGAAGTGGGCGGGTGGCAGTGTGCTGATGTCGATGGGGCGGCGGGTTTCTGCGCCGGTTTCCTCGACGCGGACCATGTGCAGGAGCAGGCGGCGGGCGATGTTCTGGGCGGTGGGGTCGAGGGCGGTGTAGACCTGCTCCGCGGTGGCGGCGACGGCGCCTGTGATGCCGCCGGTCTTGCGGTAGCCGGCGAGGGTGAGGGTGTCGCCTGTGCGGTGTTGCCAGGTGGTGAGCAGGGCGTGGGAGAGCAGGGGGAGCGTGCCCGGCTCGTGGACGCTGTCGTGTTCGTCGATCGTGGCTGGGAGGCCCATGTCTCTGAGCAGGAGTTCGACCAGTGCGGGTTCGACGGTGAGTCCGGCTTGGTGGGCGGGGCCGGTGATGGCGGTGCGGAGTTCGGCGACGTTCATGGGGCCGAGGGGGATCTGGGCTTCACGCAGGGCGGTCAGGAGGGTGGGGTGGCTGAGGCAGTGGCCGTAGAAGTCGGCGCGCAGTCCGAGGACCACCAGCGCGCCGGCACCGGCCAGGGCGTCGATCGCTGAAAGGAAGGTACGGCGTTCGGTCTCGTCGCTGCAGAGCGTGAAGATCTCCTCGAGCTGGTCGACGATCAGCACCAGGCGGCGGGCGGCAGCGGCGCAGGTCTGGTCGTTGAACGCGTCCGCGATCCACCGGATGAGGACGGCGGGGTCGTCAGCAAGATCTTCGGCGGGGTCGTCGGCAGGATCTTCGCCGGGGGTGTGGCCGATGAGCGTGCCGATTCGGGTCAGCAGTGTGGCGACGGGGTGCTCGCCGGGCGTGAGCACCATGACCGGCCATGTGCGGGAGCCGGGTGTGGGCAGCGTTCCCCGGCGCAGGGCGGGCAGGAGTCCGGCTCGGAGCAGGGAGGTCTTGCCCGCTCCTGAGGGGGCGACGACGATCAGCGGTCCGCGCGGTGGCTCGGCCAGGCGGGCGAGCAGGGCGCCGACGGCGCGGTCGCGGCCGAAGAACCAGCGGGCGTCCTCCGGCTCGTACGGCCGCAGCCCCCGGTAGGGGCAGCCGCCGCCGGGCGGGGCGAGCGCTTCGGCCAGATCGGTCAGCTCGCCGCCGGTCCGCAGCACCGCGTCGCAGGCGCGGGCGACTCCGATCGAGAGCGCCTTCTCGCCGGTCTCGACCTTGCTGAGGTAGCCCTTGGTGTAGTGGGTCAGCCGCGCGAGCTCGTTCAGCGACAGCCCGCGCGCCACCCGCAACCGCCGCAACACCGCACCAGGAATCTCCACACCCAGGACTTTACTCAACGCATCTTGTCGATTGCTCTTTGTGATGATCTGTCCGGGTTTCCCTGACCACCCCGGGTGCGAGGCGACGGGAAACCCCTCCTGCTCCGGCCGTGGCGGGCCGCACGATCGGTGCCGTGGACGCCGCCACCCCGGCGGCGCCGGAACAGAAAGGCAACGACATGCGTACTCAGATCAAGACCATCAGCGGCCTCGCCCTCGGTCTGGCCCTCGGCTTCGGCGCGCTCGCCGTGCCGGCCACGGCGGCGGCTCCCGGGACGGCGGTCGCGGCGCAGGCGCGGTCGGGCATCGACTTCCGGGTGCCCGGGGTCAGGATCTTCGCTCGGGCCGACGGCCAGTCCACCCGGGTCGGCCTCGGCTATCCCGGTCAGGGCTGGGAGATCCACCGCGCGGTGGACGGCACCTCCTACACCTGCGACAACGGCGTGACCACCACCGTCTGGGAGTACGGCCGCAACCTCCGCACCGGCGTGGTCGGCTATGTCCCGAGCTGCAACACCGTGATCGTCTGACGTGACCCGCCCTGGGCGCCGGACATCCGGCGCCCAGGGCCTCAGAACTGCCAGACGTCGTCGCGCAACAGCACCACCTTCCCGCCCGGCCCGAGGCCGGTGACCGTGACGTCCGGGCCGCCGACCATGAAGTCGACGTGCACGCGCGAGGTGTTCACGCCCGCCGCGTCCAGCCGTACGGGATCGTCCGTACGCAACTCGGCGGGCACGCCGGGCGGCAGCCCCGCGCCCCAGGCCAGGTGGCAGGTGGCGTTCTCGTCCAGGAGGGTCTCCATGTACGTGACGCCGCTCTCGCCCACCCGCGACGAACGATCGACCAGGGCGAGCTCGCCCAGCCGGGCCGCCCCCGCGTCGGTGGCCTGGTGCGTACGGACGACGTCGGCCCCGGCGCTCGCCCTGACCTCGGTCACGACGCCGCCGGCGAACGTCAGCTCCAGGTCGCGGATGACGGTCCCGTCGAGGGACAGCGGCCGGGTGGCGCGGACCGTCCCGTCCACGCGCCGGTGGTCGGGGGTGGTGAACACCTCCTCGGTCGGCAGGTTGGCCTGGAACGGGCGGCCCTCGACGTCCTCCAGGCGGGCGGCGGTCCAGTGGGCGTCCGGGAGCAGGCCGATGGTCAGGTCGGTGCCGGGGCCCTCGAACCGTACGGCGTCCAGATGCAGCTCGGTGAGCCGCCGGGCGCGGTCGAGCAGCTCGGCGACGCGCTGCCGCCAGGCCGCGCGCGGGTCGGGCTCGTCGAGGCGGAGGATGCGGCGCAGGTGCCGCCACAGCCGGTCCTGGTCGGGTTCGCCGAAGACGGTACGGGCCCACTCGGGGGTGGCGTACGGGATGATCGTCCAGCGGACCAGGTTGCCGAGCTGGAGCCGCTGCCGTGAGGTGAGCGACGGCATGCGGTCCAGGCCGACGCGTACCGGGTCAAGCCCGGCCAGGAGGTCGGGGGCGGCGGCGCCGCGGATGTTGACGATGATGCCGCCGTGCCGTGCCACCTCGTTGTTGCGGGCGTCGAGCCACGCGGGCACCTCGGCCAGAGTCGCCGTTTCGGCATGCTGGACGCGGGAGCGTTTGGCGTACGGGTCGAAGTACCAGATGTCGGCATAACGGGCGCCTCTGCTGTAGGCGGCCTCGGCGAGCGCTCGGGCCAGCGGAGCATGCTCGATCTCCGCGTTGATCAGCACCCGGTCGTCCGCCAGGAGAGGGACGGCCACGTCGAACACCACGTCCGCGTAGCCGGCCAGGTCAGCGTCGGGAATGGTCAAGGGGGGCTCCTTTGCGTACGGGCATGAACAGCAGGGCTCCGGCGGCGGACACGACGCCCGCCACGGCGAAGCCGGCGGCCAGGCCGAACCGGTCGGCCAGGACGCCGAGGGACACGGCGGCGCTGAGGAAACCGACGTCGAAGAAGGCCGTCGTGGTGGCCACGGCTGAGCCGCGCTCCTCCGCGGGCACGTCGTGCACGGCCAGCCGGAGGAAGGCGGGCAGGCCGAGGCCCTGCCCGGCGCCGATCAGCGCGATCGCGCACCACGTTCCCGCCGGGGATGGCCAGGCGGCGAGCAGGAGCGTTCCCGCTCCCGACAGCAGGAGGGAGGCGACGGCCAGACGAGCGGGGGAGGTCGTGGCCAGCAGGCGGTGTCCGGCCAGGCGGATGGTGATGAGGACGCCGCCGTAGACCAGGAAGTGGAGGTTGCCGGAGTCGCCGCCGAGGTGCAGGGGGAGGAAGGCGCTGATGGCGGTGTAGCCCCACACGGAGGCCAGGTAGGCGAAGCCGGGTCGCAGCGCGGACGGGTGGTACAGGCGGGCCCGCCCGGTTCCCGATGCGCTTTCGGCAGCGCTCACCACGGTCTTCGGCAAGGTGAGCCCGACCGCCGCCGAGCCGAGCGCCGCGGCTGCGGCCGTGGTCCAGACGGCGGCGAACCCCCACGTGGCGTACAGCGTCTCGGCGATGACCGGCCCCGCGAGCAGGCCGGCGTTGACGACGACCGAGAAGTGGTTGATCGCCGCCCCGGACCGCCGGTGATCACTGGCCAGCGTGGCGAGACCGACGTACGCCAGTGCCTCCCCGGCCCCGGCGACGCCGCGCAGGACGAGGAACAGCGGTAACTCCCCGGCGGCGAGCAGTGCGAGGGACGTACCGGACAGCAGCAGCGCCCCCGCGCACAGGGCCGCGCGCCGTCCGAGCCTGTCGGCCACCCGTCCGGCGAGCGGGCGGGCGAGCACCCCCGCCGCCGCGGTGACGGCCAGCGAGACGCCCACCATGCCGGGCTGCCGGCCCAGCGGGCCGTCCAGGTAGCGCGGAACCGCCGGGATGAGCAGTCCGATCGACAGGAACGCGCCGGCCGTGCAGACGAGCAGGCGCCCGATCACCGCTCGTCGCGGAGTTCGAGCAGGATCGCGGTCATGCTGACCTTGACGCCGTCGTGCGGCGGCCCTGCCTTGTCGTGCACGAGCGCCACGGCCTGGTCGATCAGGCCGACCACCTCCTCCCAGACGGGCCTGGGCAGCCACACCTCGGCGTCCATGGACGTGCGCTGGCGCTCGGTCTCCGTCATGCGCCTGGCCAGGTCGGAGCTCATCGCCTGGAACAGGAGCTGCCGCCCTTCGGACCGGTCGAGCCGCTCGCCGCTGGACGGGTCATAGCGGTAGCGCAGCTGCGGGCGGCCCTTGCCGGACCGCGGCTGCTCGTCCGTCTGCTGGAGGAAACCCGCCTTGGCCAGCTGGCGCAGGTGGTAGCTGGCCGAGGCGTGCGCGATGCCGAGCTCGTCGGCGACCTCGGTGGCCGACATCGACGCGCCGGTGAGCAGCGACACGATGCGGATGCGCAGCGGGTTGGCCAGGGCGCGCAGGGGGACGAGGTCATTTTCCGAAGACACATTGGGATAATACTTTTCCAACAGCTCTTGGGAAAGGGGTTTCGGAATGCTGCTGACGGTTCTCGGCGGATGCGGCGTTTGGCCGGCGGCGGGCCAGGCGTGCAGTGGGTACCTCGTGGAGCATGACGGGTTCAGGCTGCTCATCGATCCCGGGTACGCGACCGTGCCCCGTCTGCTGGAACGGGTCGGCGCCGACCAGATCGACGCCGTGTTCGTCAGCCACGGCCATCCCGACCACTGCGCCGACCTGAACCCGCTGCTGCGAGCCCGAACGATGCTTGAGAATCCGGCGGCACCGCTGCCGGTGTACGCGCCGCCGGGCGCCCTGGACGCGGTGCTCGCGCTGGACCGCCCAGGAGTGCTGACCGGCTCCTACGTCCTGCGTGATGTGGTCCCCGACATCGGCCCCTTCCGCGTACGAACCCGGCTGCTCCCGCACTCGGTGCCCAACGTCGGCATAAGGCTGACAGCAGGTGGACAGGTCCTCGTCTACACCGGCGACAGCGGCCCCAGCCCCGACCGCGTGGAGCTGGCCCGTGACGCCGACCTCCTCCTGGCCGAGGCCACCTACGTGGACCAGGTCCCGAAGGGCTCCCTCCTGACGAGCGCCCGCCAGGCAGGCCGGCAAGCCCGGGAAGCCGCTGCCCGGCACCTGTTACTGACGCACCTGCAGCCGGGCACCGCCCCCGCCGCCGCGCGAGCCGCCGCCGCGACCGCGTACGACGGTGAGATCGGCGTCGCCACGTCCGGTCTCGTCATCGATGTTCAGGAGATCCGGTAGGCGGCGGCGCCGTTGTGCAGGAAACGGGCGCGGCCGTGCTCGTCGGAGCCGACCAGCGACAGGACCTGATGGCCGGAGGGATCGGGGCCGAGGGTGATGATCGAGCTGTCGCTGAGGCGTACGACCTCGACCCGCTTCTCCGACCCGCCGGCGCGGTAGATGAGGAACGCGCGGTCGTTCTCGCTGGTCAAGGTGATGTCGTGCAGCGTGGAGCGGTAGGTGCCGCACATGCGGTCCGCGTCGATAGCGGCCGGGCTCAAGGGCGGCACAGGACGTGGCGCCGTCTCGACGCCCGCCAGCTCCCCGAGCACCGCCCCGAAGATCTCGTACGCCAAAGGCTCCCCACCCGCGCTGTTCGTCAGCACCGCCACCGCCACCCCCGCCGACGGGACGACGCGCAGCCACGCCTTCTGCCCCTTGGCGACACCGGTGTGCCCGACGACGCCGTCCTGATAGAGCATCCATCCGAGCCCCCAGCCGATGACGCCGCCACCGAAGTCCGGGACGTCGTCCAGCTGCGGCTCGCGCAGCGCCGCCAGCGCGGGATCGGCGAGATGCAGGCGGACGAACTCCAGCAACTCCCGCGCGCTGATCGCGAAGTGCGACCCGCTGGGCGCCGCGTAGTAGGAAACCGCCCACTCCTTGACCGGGACGACCTCGCCGCCGCCGCTGTGGACGTGGCCGACCGCCGCCCGGTGCAGGATCGCCTCATAGGGGTCGATGGCGGCACTCCGCAACCCCAGCGGCGTCACCAGACGTTCGCGGAGCACGTCGTGAAAGGGCTTGCCGCGTAGCACCTCCACCAGCCGGCCGAGGATCACGTACCCGCTGTTGGAGTAGGAGAAGACGGTGCCGGGCGGGAGGAGGTGCGCCGCCTCGGCAAGGACGGCGACGAACCTCTCGATGGCGTCGTCGTTGCGACCGGTGTCGACGAAGTGGTTCCCGTCGATGCCGCCGGTGTGGGTGAGCAGGTGGCGGGCGGTCAGGTTCTTGGTGGCGGCCTGGTCGCCCAGCCGGAACCCGGGCAAGTAGTCGCGAACAGGACGATCGAGATCCAGTGCTCCGTCATCGACCAGTTGCTGGATCAGCGTCGCCGTCCAGATCTTCGTGATCGAGCCGACCTTGAACACCGAATCGGTCGTGGCCTCGACCTGGGTACGCAGACTCAGCACCCCCGCAGCCTCGTCCCGAATCTCCCCATCGGCCAGTATGGCGACCTGCGCGCCCGGTACGTCGTACTTCGCAACAAGCTCACCCAAGTCCCATCCCACCCCGAACAGGCTAGTGGGCCGTGATGTCAGCCCCAGCAGCGTAGGCGGATGCGGGACGCATCGACCGATCACCACCGCTTCGCGGTCCTCGCCGATCACGGCCAGTTCTGCCTCCATGATCTCGACGCTCACGCGGCATGGATGAGGTCGCATGCCGACTCGGGCGCTCCGGCCGGATGGACCGAAGAGGCCGTGAACTCGGACCGCATCGCCGTGCGACCCCATGCCATCGCAGTGGGAACAGCCCGAAGCGATGTGGTGGAAACGACCCTCCACGAGCCCTTGGGCCGGCTGGACGGAGCATCGGCCTGTGGTCATCCGCGGGTATGGCCTGCTTCAAAGCGTGCGATCGGGAGCGTAAGTGGGCGACCGTGGGAGTGAAGCGCCAGCATGAAGATGTGCGAGCTTATGTGGATTGTCTCGTTCGCGCGATGCGGCCTGCCCAGACAGGGAACAAAGACCAGGACGGTGGCTTTGCCTGGAGGCCGGATAAAGAAAAGTCGATTCCAAGGATTGAACGCTGAACCACTCGAGCGTTCCGGTTTAGTCGCCTGCTTGCGGAGGCCATTCATGGCCATCGTCGGCGGCTGAGCAGTACTGACCGATCTCATACTCATCGTCAGTACGCAGCGCATCGGAATATCTCTTTCCCTTGCCGCGGCTCGGACACCGAAACATCGGTTCCGGCCGCTCATGACGCATGCCCAACTTACGCAACGTGGTCTGGTCCTGCCTGACGGCTGAGTCCACTCCCAATCATCCGTCGCACAAACGAACCGGGGGAAACAAATGAACCACAACCGCATCTACGTGAATTCCGCTCGGCAGAACCAGCCGTTCGACGGCTGGAACGAGATCCAGGGCGGCGGCCTCACGGACCACCCGCTGGCGGCGGCGGCGTTCGGTGACCGGCTGTACGTCTTCGCCGCGGGCACGGACCGGCGGATCTACGTGAACTCGGCCCGGCAGAACCAGCCGTTCGGCGGGTGGAACGAGATCCAGGGAGGGGGCATCACCGATCATCCGCTCGCGGCCGCGTCCTTCGGCGACCGGCTCTACGTCTTCGGCAGGGGTACCGACCGGCGGATCTACGTCAACTCGGCCCGTCAGGACCACCCGTTCGACGGCTGGACGGAGGTCCAGGGCGGCGGCCTCACGGATCACCCGCTCGCGGCCGCGGCGTTCGGTGACCGGCTGTACGTCTTCGGCGCGGGCACGGACCGGCGGATCTACGTGAATTCCGCTCGGCAGAATCAGCCGTTCGACGGCTGGACAGAGGTCCAGGGCGGCGGCCTCACGGACCATTCGCTGGCGGCGGCGGCGTTCGGTGACCGGCTGTACGTTTTCGGCACGGGGACGGACCGGCGGATCTACGTCAACTCGGCCCGTCAGGACCACCCGTTCGACGGCTGGACAGAGGTCCAGGGCGGCGGCCTTACCGACCATTCGCTGGCGGCCGCGGCGTTCGGCGACCGGCTCTACGTTTTCGGCACAGGGACGGATAAGCGGATCTACGTGAATTCCGCTCGGCAGGACCACCCCTTCGACGGCTGGGCCGAAGTCCAAGGCGGAGGCGCCACCGACCACCCGCTGGGCGCCGCGGCGTTCGGCGATCGGCTCTACGCCTTCGGCGCGGGCGTGAGGGTACCGGCCCACGTGTAGGCGTACGCGAAAGGTGTCCAGTTGACGTCCTGGTGACGAGTGGGCGATACACGCGCCCCAACTCCTCGACACAGGACGTCGACTGCGGTCACCACGGCAACCTGCTAGGTCGAGGCGGCCATCAGGCTGATGTACCGGCCTCGAGCAACGAGAGTCACTACGTAGTCGGGCGGCTTGTAGCCGTTCAACGCGGAAGGACAGCGGCGTCAACACGCCTGCCTGTATGGGAGGTCATGCGCGTATGTGTGCCACTCCTCCTCGGTGAGCGGTCTCCCAGCCGTCGTGCATATGGCCGCTGCGGCTTGGGATGCGTCGGTGCTCCAAATCCGGACCTTTCTGTCGTGGCCGCCGGCGGCGATGGACTTCCCGTCCCGGCTGAACGCGACGGCGAAGACATCGTCTGCCGGACCGGTCAGGGTGGTGCTGATGCGCGGGTCGCCCGGCCGGCGCAGATCCCACAGTGACACCGTGTGATCGGTGTTCGCGGACGCGAGGGTTCCGTCGATCGGGTGGAACACCAGGTGGGTAGAGTGCCCGGGGCCTGTTCGTACACGAGCCAGGCGCTTCGGGTGCTTCGGCTCGGCCAGGTCCCATACCTCCAAGGTGCTGTTGTCACGTCCGACCGCGAGGATCCTGCCATTGTGGTTGAAGGCCGCAGTCAGGACTGAGCTCGTGAAGTTCCGCTGCCCCAGCCACCCCATCAGCACAGGGCGGGCAGGGTTTGCGACGTTCAGGAGTGCTGCGGATCCGTCATCGCTGCCCACAACGAGCGTGTCGCCTTTCGGGCTGAAGGCCACTGTCTGAATGTACGAGGCTGAAGTCCGAGGCACCGAGACGAGCAAACGAGGGTCGCTCGGCTCAGCGACACTCCAGAGCCGTACGATCATGTCGTCACCTCCGACGGCTAGCACTTCGCCGTCCGGGCTGAACGCCATAGCGTTAACGTGCCCGCGCGCTCCTGCCAGAAGACGAATCGACGGGGTCGGACGGCGCGGGTCCGTAACATTCCAGAGCTGAATCGGTCCCTCTCGGCTGGCTGCCGCCATGGTGTGTCCGTCGGGGCTGAACGTCATCACGCCGTTATGATGGAGCCCTTTCAGCGTGCTGGTCAGAGGGCGCAGGACAAGGGGGGCCTGGGCGGAGACGTCCCATCGCCACACGTTCCCGTCCCGGCTGCCGGCGGCCAGAGTCTTGCCGTCGGGGCTGTACTCCACGGAGAACACGCCTTGGGCGGGGCCGGCAAGCACAGGGCTGGGCATGGCCCACAGCCGCGCTGTCCCGTCGTAGGACGCCGTGGCCACGGCCGCGCCGCCCGTGGTGAACCTGACCGCGGTGATCTGCCCCGGGTGGGGAAGCGTGGCGACGGGTTCTCGGTTGGGCAATGCCCAGACGAGCACGGTGCCATCCGAGCCACCGGCGGCGAGAGCCTTGCCGTCTTGGCTGAACGCGACAGAATTGACATAGCTGGCGAGCCCGATGAGCGGATCGTCAAGGCGACCTCGGATGCCGCCTTCATGCAGCCGCCACGTCCAAACCTTCCCGTCATCGTCGCCGGCAGCCAAGGTGCGACCGTCAGGACTGATGGTCAATGAGAAGACGGTCCCACGAGGGCCGGCCGGAGCTGGGCCCATGAGCCTTGGGCGGTGGGGGTCTGCCACGTTCCACAGCCATATGGCGCCGTCTTGGGAGCCCGCGACAAGGGTGCGTCCGTCCGGGGTGAAGGCGGCGGCGCGGACGGCCGGATGAGGGCGCAGGCGCGATGGCGCGATCAGCGGATCCCCCAGGCGTCCGTGTCGCGCAGTGTCCCAGAGGAGGATCGTGCCGTCCGCATGGGCTGCAGCAAGGACCCGTCCGTCAGGTGCGAACGCCACGGACTGGACTGCCGCGGGCGATCCGCGCAGGAGAGGCTCCTTCAAGCGCGGGTGCGTGGGATCGGATATGTCGAACAGCCGGACCGTCCAGTCCACGCCGCCAACGGCGAGGGTGGTGCCATCGGAGCTGAAGGCCATCGTCAGCACCGCGTACTGCCCGG
This sequence comes from Nonomuraea sp. NPDC049504, assembly GCF_040676845.1. Taxonomy (NCBI): domain Bacteria; kingdom Bacillati; phylum Actinomycetota; class Actinomycetes; order Streptosporangiales; family Streptosporangiaceae; genus Nonomuraea; species Nonomuraea sp. NPDC049504. The sequence continues at coordinate 3,035 of NZ_JBFAPT010000054.1, read as the reverse complement.
CTTGGAGCCCGCCTCGGACGGTGGGTCGCTGTGGGTTTGTCGCGTCAGTCAGCACGACGTTGCCGTACTGGTTGCTGGAGGCGAGAAGACGGCCGTCCGGCCGCACCGCCAACGTGTGCGGTCCTCTTACGCCGACCGAAGAATGGAGCCGGGTCACCAGGTGACCTGCGGAGGAATCGAGCACGCTCGCTCGTGCTTCCGCGGTGGCCGAGGTGTTGTAGGCGATCACGCTGAGCTGTCTGGCCAGCCACACGTCGCTGTCGCGCAGCTGGCTGGCGGTGTTGGCGAGCTTGCGGGACTGCGCGACCAGATGCGCCTCGTCGGTGGCGAGCTGCTGCCGCACTGCGACGAGAGTGAGAACGAGGATGACGGACATGATGCCGGCTATGCCGGCGACGCGCGCCCGGCGTCGAGTACGGATGTGTGCCCGATTCGCGGCGAGGAATGCCTGGGCTGCGGGGTCCAAGTGAACCGGGGAAACGCCTCGGTAGCCCTCAGGCTGACCGCCTATCTCGGGGTGCAGGCGCAGGGCGGCCTCGACCGCAGTGAGCCTCGGAGCCTCCCAGAGGAAGTGCTCGCTTCGCTCGGCCGCAGCCCACTCCATCGCGGCTTGCTCGACCGAACGTACCGTGGCCAGCACCGCCTCTTGGTCGGCGATCACGGTGTTCAGCGCAGGCCAGTTCGTCAGTAATGCCTCATGCGTGATTCCGACGCGTACCCGATCGCCGTCGATGACCCCCGTGAGGAGACGTTGATTCATGAACGTGGTGAACGCGGCGCGCATCGCTTCGGCCAACTTCGTCGGGTCCACCGGGCGGCTCGCTCGCCTGCCCTCATCATCGATGGTCACCAGCAGGACAAGACCTGCGAGGACCTGCTCGCGGGTGAGGCTGCTCTCGAAAGTTGCTCGCTCAAGGGCGCGGTCCGCGTGCTGCACCAGAGCACCAGGCACGCCACCGAGACCGAGGTATCGGTCGAGGGAAAGCGCGTCGCCTCGAGTGAGGTCCTTCGCCAGCTCATGCAGGGTGAACGCCAGAAGCGGCAGCGCGGTGCCGCTTTTCGTGTCGTCGACCAGGCGACTGGCCAACTCTGCATCCAGCCGGAGCCCGGCGACGCGAGCCGGTTCCTCGATCACCAGACGGAGCATGGCAGCGTCGAGGGGACGGATCATATGGACGTCCAGATCCATGTCCACCAGTTCGGGCAGAGCGGCCAGGTCGGAGAGGAACTCCGCCCGAATGACGGCGAGGAGGCGTACGTCGTCGCTGATCGCTTCTCTCAGTAACGCGGCGAACGAGCCGGCCGCCATGCCGCTTCTCGTGAAAAGCTCCTCGGCCTGGTCGATGACGAGTACGAGGCGTCTCGGCCGGGCGCGGATCAGCAGCTCTTCAACTTGCCGGAACAGACCGCGCTCGCTTTCGACGAGCTTCTCGCGAACTTCGGACGGTGACCAGTCCAGCTGGATTTTCTCGGCCACGTCCGTGAGGGCATGACTCAGCGCCGAGACGGGATCTTCGCCGGGCCTCATAGGGGGAGCCACGAGCCAGTGATCCGCATCGAGTGACGGCAGGAGTCCTGCGAGCAGCAGCGATGTCTTGCCACACCCGGATGGTCCTGCGACAGCGAGGAAACGAGGCCCGGCCGGTCTGCGCAGCACCCTCACGAGTTCCTTGACTTCGGCATCTCGGCCGACGAAGACGCCGTTCGCGCCGGTGAGCGGATCGAGACCCGGATACGGATTCTTCCCTTCCTGCCAGCCCTTCCGCCCTTGGGCGTCAAGGCCGCGCAGCGCCTTTGCCACCCGCTGCTTAGCCGCCATCGGATCGGCGTCGTAGTGGACGTGCTGGAGACGTTGCATGAGCGGATGCGCGAGCCCGGGTTCACGGCTGAGCGGCAGCAGTTGGCGGCCGTGCGCGTCCGCGATGGCGATCTCCGCGGCACACCAAACCGACGTGAGGTACTTGGGCGTCACCAGGCAAATGACTGCGTCTGTACGAAGGAGTTCGTGGTAGAGGCGTCTGTGCCACTCCTCACCGTGGTCTATGCCATGCACCGGGTGCCGGTCGAGGAACGGATCATGCCCCTCGGCATGGAGCCAGTCGCAGATCTCCCTGACGAATTCAGAATCGTCGCCGGCATGACTGATGAAGACACGCGCCATGGCCGCTGCGCCTCACCTGACGACGATGACGTCGAACCAAATTCCAGTCAGCTGGGGAAAGTAGTGGTGTCCCTGCGCGTCTGCCATCTTCCAGGACACATGGCAAACCGTCGGATTGGAGGGCGCGGTCACTTGCACGGTGATCGTGACGGTCTCGCCAGGATCGGCGTCCGGTACCCGTACCTCCGGCTCCGTCGTGCAACCGCCTCCTGGTCCTTCACGTACCAGGTAACGATCCTTCCAAGGGACTGTGCCCGCGTTACGCAAGTCCCAGGTCTTGGTGAAGACCTGGGACGCCCTGATCTCGGTCCCGTCGGTGATGGTCTCAGTCATGAGTTCGGAGCCATCACCAGGGATCGGGCGCGATTCCTGCGCGGCGGTCGCGGGCGGTTGCTGGCCCTTCGTCCCACTCGTGCATGAGGACATGACGGCGATCAGGACGAGGAATGCCGACGTCAGCGTCGTATCACGAACAAGACTTTTTGGCATGGCGAGATCGATTCAAGAGAGCGGCTGCAGAAATGCGCCGATTCCTGTGAAGGATAAATCGAACTCACAGCGGTAGCTGGATTACTCGCAAAGTAGTGTCCCAAACGGATGATTCGGCCTGCATGAGAACAGTGCAGTCATTCTCTGCGGTGGAGGGACTTGTGCGCCTAGTGATCGGGATCTGCGGGCCGGCTCGGGGCTCACACGTTTCGGCTCGATGAGCTGGGTAGTGGCCGACTCGCCTGCAGTCGTTGCTTCAGAGCGAGTGGAAGCACCGGCGGTTGCGGCCACGGAAGTGGTGTACGAGTTTGACCTGGTCAGCAGGTGTGGCGTCGTGAAATGAGAACGGTCATCGCGTGATCCTTCGTAGCAACGATTCCAAGAA
>NZ_JBFAPT010000053.1:0-37736 GCF_040676845.1 Nonomuraea sp. NPDC049504 | reverse complement strand
GAGAAGGGTGAGTGTCGTCCTGAGGGGACGGAAACGCATGTCAGAAACACCTCGTGTGGGGGTTGCGTGGGGGAACTGCTTGACGAAACGGGGGGGTTTCCGGGGGCGGGGTCACATGCCGCGCGGCTTGAGCGCGTGCTCGGCCAGACCGCCGAGCCAGTCGATGGGGAACGCGATGCACGCGGTGAGCACGCCGCCGAGAGTGTCCCATCGAGAGACCACGTACTCGCCGGAACTCATGAAGTGATCACCCTCGCCTCCGCTTGCATGGATTCGCAAACGTATGCGACCTGTTGCGATGAGCGCAAAGCCAAGTGCAGCTAGCGCAACACGAGCGCAACGCTTTCGTTATGAACCGACAGGGGAGGAGCGAGAATGCGCCGGTGTCGTCGGCGGGCGCTACGCCGGGACATGGAGTCCTCGACGTACTCGCTGATCACGGCGATGAGCGTGCCGCCGGCGGGTTCGGTGTCGGCTGGATCGCCGAGTGGCTCGGCAGGGAGAAGAGTCAGGTGTCGCGGGCGCCGCGGCGCTCGAACTCGAGGGCATGGCGGAACGTGACCCGCTCACCCGCCGGTACCGGCTGGGCTGGCCGCTGTTCGCGCCGGCTGCGCCGCTCCATGGTGGTGTTCCTGCAGTCGGTGCCGTCCTCGCGGCCTTATCACCCCAACAGGTGGACAGGTTCGGATGTCGCTGGTGAGCGGGCGGCCTCATCGCATCACGGATTCGTTGCAGTATGCAACATTTTCTTGGCATATCGGAACATATCCGGATGAATGGTCATTCGGCGTGCCCCAGCCGCTGTGGGCGCGCGGCAGGAACGGCCACGATGAGGAAGGGACACTGTCGTGTCGTGGAGGCTCCGCGCACTGTGGATCGCCGCGGTCGGCCTTGTCGTGGCCACCCTCGGCCTCACCTTCGCGCGCCTGCTCGAAATGCCCGTTGGGCTGGCCTTCGACACCACGCTTCGCGTACACCTGAACGACCGCCTGTACCCGCGTCTCACGTATGCGAGCGGGTTGGTGGAGGCGCTCGCCGTGATCGCGGCCACCGCGCTGGCCGTCGCGGAGCGGGGCATGAACCGGTTCTGCCCGACCGTCCTCGCCGCCGCGCTGGTGATTGCCGCATTCGTGTTGTGGCTCGTGGTGGTGCATCCCGTGAACGACGTGTTCGCCAGCTGGACGCCGCAATCCGTCCCCGAGGACTGGCGGCATTGGCGGCTGCGCTGGACGCAGGGGCAGGTCGGCGGCTCCGTGTTGCTGAGCAGTGCCCTGATCCTCTTGCTCGTCGCCCTGGCGGGCCCGCGGCGAAGCGCGGTCTCTTGCGGAGCGGGACAGCCATGCGGGACATGAGGCGGACGAAGCGCTCATCGTGAAACCCTTGCCCAACGCAACGAACAAGACGAGGTCATGGACGGTCGCCGCACTCCTGCCGACCCCACGGGCGCGACGGGCGACGGGGGCAGGCGCGAGGTTCTCGCGTAAGGAATTCCGGGCCGGCTGCGCACTGACCTGCCCGACAGGTCCAGGGCCCGCTGGCATGCGGAAGCGACGACCTCGCCCGGCTGGGCGCGTTCGCCGCTGTGCCGGCTTGCGCTTGCCGACGGGTGCAGGAGGCACTCCAGATGCGGTGGCGCGGCGAACGCTCTGGTGTGCGGGCTTCGGCGGTGCTAGCGTCCGGGACGGAGCGCCGGGAAGCCTGGTCGGCATCGTTGCGAATGATGCCGCCCGTGGAGAGAAGGCACGATGAAACTGGTGCAGCTGCCTGACATCGATGGCTCCATGCTCGGCCTGGTGGGCGGTAAGGCCGCCGGGCTCGGGGAGCTGATCAGGGCGGGGGAGCGCGTTCCCGGCGGCTTCTGCCTGACCGTCGAGTCCCACCGGTCGGGACAGCTGCCAGAAAGAGAGCTGGTCGAGGCGTACGAGCGGCTCGGCGGCGGGCGGGTGGCGGTCCGCTCCAGCGCCACCGCCGAGGACCTGCCGGACGCCAGCTTCGCCGGCCAGCACGACACCTACCTCAACGTCGAGGGGACGGCGGAACTGGTTGACGCGATCCGCCGCTGCTGGGACTCCCTGCTCACCGAGCGGGCCGTCGCCTACCGGGACGCCGCCGGCATCGACGAGGCGGCCATGGCCGTGGTGGTGCAGCGGATGATCGACCCGGTCGCGGCCGGGGTGCTGTTCACCGCCAACCCCATCACCGGCTGCCGCACGGAGATGGTCATCGACGCTGCGCCGGGCCTGGGCACCGCCGTCGTCGACGGCACCGTCGTGCCCGACCACTACGTGCTCGGCCGGCGGACGCCGGCCGTACCGGAACCCGGGGGTTGTCTGAGCGCGGAGCAGCTGGGCGAACTGCGCGCGGCCGGGGAGCGGCTGCAGGAGCGTTTCGGCTCGCCGCAGGACGTCGAATGGGCGATCGACGCCGAGGGCGCGCTGTGGCTGCTGCAGTCCCGGCCGATCACCACCCTCTTCCCGCAGCCGCCCGACACCGGCGACACCCGGCTGTACCTGGAGCTCGGCCACCTTCAGGGCATGCTCCGCCCGTGCACTCCGATGGGCGTGTCGCTGCTCAAGACCGGCGGAAGTATGTGGTTCCAGGCAGCGGGCGCCAAGATCGACCGGCGTGACCCGTTGCCCCGATTGGTGTCGATCGGCGGCCGGCTCTACTTTGACGTGACCGATTTCCTGCGCAGCAGGACCATGCGCGAACGCATCGGAACCTCTCTGGAGGTCTACGGGCCGAGGGTGCAGGGCGCCGTGCTGCGCATGCTCGACGACCCGCGGTTCGCGCCGCGTCCCGGCCTGCCCATCCACCTCGGCAGCACGCTCAAGGGCGCCTCGCGGATGGTGCCGGCGGGGCTGGCCGGAGTAGTGTCGAGCCTGTCCAGCCCGGCTCTCGCGCGATCCCGCGCCTACCGCGGCGTCGCGGAGATCAAGCGCATGATCGTTCCGCCGGGCGAATCCGCCACGGCCGCCGAACGGTTGCGCTGGGTCGCCGAAGACTCCCACAAGGCGGTCATGAGCATCGACATGCGCGGGATCCTGTGGCCGCTGACGGCAGGCATGATCGCCGGGACGATCCCCGCCGCGCTGCTCAAGGGCATCGCCACGGACGAAGAGCTCGACACCGTCCTCGGCGGCATGCCCCACAACGTGACCACGCAGATGGACCTCAAGCTCTGGGACCTGGCGGTGACAGCGCGCGAGCACCGCGACCTCTTCCTCGGCACCTCCCCGGAGGACCTCGCCGCCAGGTACTTCGCCGGCGAGCTTCCCGACATCGGGCTGGCCGGCTTCCTGGCCGCGTACGGTATGCGTGCGGCGGCCGAGATCGACGTCGGCGTACCGCGCTGGGACGAGGACCCAGCGCCGTTGTTCGCCACGATCGCCAACTACCTCCGCGTCACTGATCCTGCACAGGCGCCTGATGTGCGGTTCAAAGCGGCAGCGGCCAAGGCGGAACGGATGATCGAGACGCTGGCACGGCGGGCACGGCACAGGCGCCCGCTCCGGGGCCGGCTGGCGGTGTTCTTCATGCGCCGCTCGCGGCAGCTCACCGGACTGCGGGAGCTCGCGAAGTTCGCCTGGCTGCCCGCGATCCAGGCATGCCGGCGACAGCTCCTCCTGGCCGGCGCGGACCTGGCCGACCGCGGCCGGCTTGAGCGCGCCGACGACATCATGTTCCTGACCCTGGACGAGGCGCGGGCCGCCGCCGCCCACGATCAGACCGGCCGGCGGGAACTGGCCGCGATGCGGCGTGCGGAGCACGAGCGGGAACTGCGCCGGCGCATCGTCCCCGGCGCTTTGCTGTCCGACGGGACCGACGTGGAGATGCTCGCACCCGCCGAGCCGGCACAGGACGGCGTGCTGACCGGTATGTCCGGGGCCGCCGGGCAGGCGACCGGCAGGGCGCGGGTGATCCACGATCCGGCAGGCGCCCGCATCGAACCAGGGGAGATCCTGGTCGCACCCACCACGGATCCTGGGTGGACCCCGCTGTTCCTGACCGCGGCCGGCCTGGTGACCGAGACCGGTTCCCCCGTCGCGCACGGCCCCACAGTGGCCCGTGAGTACGGGATCCCCGCCGTCATCTGCGTCCGTGACGCGACGAATGAGATCAAGACCGGACAGCTGATCACCATCGACGGCGCAACGGGGACAGTCCGTGTGGAACCCGAATAACGTCGGCGAGGTTGTGGTGCGGGCCTTCAGCGTGCGGGAGATACCGAGCGCCGGTGGCGACCATGGCCGCGCGGCAGACACCTGAGCGTTGCGAAAGCCCATCGATGCCGTTTCACCACTGCGCGACGAGCGGTGTTTCCGGTGCATGCCGCCGCCACGTCTCGGCGAGGCGAGCCACCCGGGCGGGCGCGGCGATCCCTCGCACGGTTGCGATCCGGCCGTCGGCCAGGTCGAACGTCACGACGCCGGCGACCCGGTCGCTGACCACGAAGAGAACGGCGGGAGCCCCGTTGACGAGCGCGTAGTGGACCTCCGACGCGCCGCCGGCAAGACGCCGTTTGGCGGGTGTGGGCTTGAACCCGGCCCGTACGACCGCGGCGATGCGCCGCGCAGTGACGTAGCGCAGCAGTGTCCCGGCCAGGCCGGCTCCGTCGGAGACGGCGGTCGCGTCGGCGGTGAGGAGCGCCACCAGCCGTTCCGTCCGGCCGGAGAAGGCAGCGGCGAGGAACTCTTCGACGATCCTCCGGGCGGATGCCGGGTCGACCTCGCCGCTCCGGCGGCGCGCCGCGGTGACGCGGTTCCGGGCCCGGTGAAGGTGCTGCTGGCTTGCGGACTCGCTGATGCCGAGCATCTCGGCGACCTCGGCATGGCTGTAGGAGAACGCCTCACGCAGGAGGTAGACGGCCCGTTCGACGGGAGACAGGCGCTCCATGAGCGTCAGCATGGCGAGGGAGACCGACTCGCGCTGCTCGAAGGTGTCGGCCGGGCCGAGCATCGGGTCACCCTCGAGGAGGGGTTCGGGCAGCCAGGCGCCGGCGGTGCGCTCTCGGCGCACCTGCGCCGAGCGAAGCCGGTCGAGGCACAGATTGGTGACGATCTTGGTAAGCCAGGCCTCCGGCACCCTGATCCGCCGTCGGTCGGCGGCCTGCCAGTGCAGGAATGCGTCCTGCACGACGTCTTCGGCGTCGCCGGCGGAGCCCAGGAGCCGGTACGCCAGCGAGGCCAGCCGAGTGCGGCTGGCCTCGAACCGACCGGTGTCGAACCGGTCAGCGGCGGTGCTGTCCACGCGGATCACCCTAGACCGACTAGGCCGTCATCTTCCCGGCGGGTGCGGTGGGCGCGGTGACCAGCCGGCGTCTGCGCTTGGGCAGGCCGAAGGTCGGGTGCGCGTTGGCCCACAACGACATGCGGAGAATGCCCGCCTTGACCCGCGCGGCCGTCCACCCGCCCACGTACGCCGGCTTCGCGCGCCCCTCGTCGTCGACGGGCTGCAGGATCCCGTCGTGTCGTCCGAGGCTGATGTGGTTGTAGGAGTAGATCAGCTTTGTCCGCGGTACCTGGCCGCCGGTCAGGCGTGCCACGATCGCCTGGATCGCCTGCCCGCCGGTGTACCCGGCCGAGGCGCAGGACATCGGCAGCGGCCGGCCGTTGTCGCCGATGGCGTAAGCGGCGTCACCGACGGCGTAGACGTTCGGGTGCGAGAGCGAGCGCATGGTTCGGTCGACGACGATCCGGCCGTCGCCGGTGACCTGCAGCCCGCCGGCGGCGGCGACGGGGCCGACGGTGAACCCGGCCGTCCACACGGTGGCGTCGGAGGCCAGGACGGCGCCGCCCGCGCACCGTACGCGCGCCGCCTCGACCGCCTCCACCCTGGTGTGCTCCAGGACGGTGACGCCGAGCCGGTCGAAGGCCCGGCGCAGGTGGGCGCGGGCTCCGCCGGAGAGCCGGGCGCCCAGTTCGCCGCCGGCGACGAGCGTCACCGCCAGGCTTGGGCGGGCTTCGGCGATCTCGGTGGCGGTCTCGATGCCGGTCAGACCGTCGCCGACGACCAGCACGCGTCCGCCCTGCCGCTCCAGGTCGTCCAGGCGTTCGCGCAGGCGCAGCGCCGAGGGCCGGGAGGCGACGTCGAAGGCGTACTCGGCCGCGCCCGGCACCCCTGCGACGTCACCGTGGCTGCCCAGCGCGTACACCAGCGTGTCGTAGCCGATCCGGCCACCACCCTGGGTGTCGACAACCTGGCGCTCGGGGTCGACGGCCATCACCCTGGCCACCCGCAGCCGTATCCCCGTGCCCGCGAAGACGGTGTCGAGCCTCTGGGGCTCAACAGCCCGCCCGGCCGCCACCTGGTGCAGCCGCAGCCGCTCGACGAAGTCTGGCACGGCGTTGACCACGGTGATCTCGACGTCCGCCCGGGACAGCCGGCGGGCCAGGTTCCCAGCCACATAGACCCCGGCATAGCCGGCACCGGGGACGACGATGCGGTGCTTCATGTGCTGCTCCTCTCGTGTCGATAGCTCCGCTGTGTTGAGCGGAACAGCCGCGCGATTGCTGACAGGAACGCCGTGTGGCAGAGGTCACAGCATGCCCGGGGGCGTCGCGGGGTGCCACACAACGGGCGACCGGCGGCTCGCGCGCAGAGCAGGAGCCGAGAGCAAGCCGGCGGGAGCCGGACAGGAACGCGGGCATCGGTTGTCGATGGCCAGCACTTCGGTACCGCGCCGGACGAGCTCCAGTGCCGGCGAGCTGCCGAAACGTCTCAGTCCGAGCACCGCGGCCGTGTCGCTCCTGGTGTCAGCCAAGGATCACAGGCTCCTCAGGGAGTTCGTAGCGGCGGGTGCGTTCCTTCAGCGCCAGCGCTGAGCCGAGGGTCAGCGGGCCGATCCGGCCGACGAACATGAGCAGCACCAGCAGTACCTGTCCGGTCGTGCCCACGCTCGCGGTGATGCCGGTCGACAGGCCGACCGTGCCGAACGCGGAGACGACCTCGAAAAGCGCTGCGTCCAGGCTGTGCGGGGTCAGCGCCAGCAGGGCGTAGGTGCAGATCACCACCAGGCCGATGCTGATCACGGCGATGGAGACGGCCTGCCGTTGCGCGCTGTTGGCCAGGCGACGGTGACCGATGTTCACCCGCGGTTCGCCGCGCATCTCGGCCCAGATGATGAAGGCCAGCAGCCCGAACGTGGTGACCTTGATACCACCCGCGGTGCCTGCGGAGCCGCCACCGATGAACATCAGCACATCGGTGGCCAGCAGGCTGGTGGGATACATCTGGGCGATGTCGAGACTGTTGAACCCGGCCGTGCGGGGCATGACGGCGGCGAAGAAGGCGGCCAGCAGCTTGCCGGATTCGTCCAGCCTGCCCAGGGTGGCCGGGTTGCGCCATTCAGTGGCCAGGAACACCAGCGTGCCCAGCGTGAGCAGGACCAGTGTCACTGCGACGGAGACCCGGGCGAGGATCGACCAGCGGCTCGGATGGCGCCAGGAGCGGGCCAGCTCGAACACCACCGGAAAGCCAAGCCCGCCGACGATGACCGCGGTCGCGATGGGCAGGCAGATCCACGGGTCGGTGACGAACCGCATCAGGCTGTCGCCCCACAGCGCGAACCCCGCGTTGTTGAACGCCGACACCGCGTGGAAGGCGCCCAGATACACCGCACGGCCGAACGGCTCGCCGTACCCGATCAGAAAACGCCCGGTCAGCACCACCGCCACCACGGCCTCGCTGACCAGGCTGAACAGGACCACGCTGCGCACGACCCGCCGCACGTCGGACATGCTCAACGTCTTGGTCTCAGCTTGGGCGAACATACGTGCCCGCAAGCCCAGCCGGCCGGCGACGAGCACGGTGAACAGCGTGGCCAGCGTCATGATGCCCAGCCCGCCTACCTGGATCAGGGCGGCGATGACCACCTCGCCGAACACCGACCAGTGTCCTGCGGTGTCCACGACCACCAGCCCGGTCACACACACCGCCGACGTTGCGGTGAACAGCGCGGTCAGCAGCCCCGCCGAGCTCCCGGACTCGGTGGCGATCGGCAGGGCAAGCACGAGCGTGCCGAGCAGGATTGCGGTCCCGAACCCGGTCGCGATCACTTGTGCCGGATGCTGGAACCGGCCGAAGACGGCCCCGGCCCATCCGCCGCTCTTCATGAAAGGTTCTCCCGTCGCTCCTGGCCACCAGACCTGTCTGACTCCCGGCGGAGGCGGCGGGGCCAGGCGCACGGCTCGCGCTCCGGGCCGGGCGGCCAGGACACGACAATCACGTCAGATCAGTCCTTCCCGATGGCGAGGCCGGCGGCGACGAAGCCGATGAGCAGGTCGAGGATAGTGGGGTGGAGGGCGGGATCGCCGAGCCGGTCGGCGAACTTCGGCACCAGCAGCACGCACTGCAGCACACCGATGATCACGGCAGGGTCGGCCGCGATCAGTTCTCCTTCGTCCTCCTTGACCGCGACGATTCCTCCACGTCGCCCCGGACGATCACCTGGCCCGTGCCCAGGTCCACCGGCTTCTCGGCCGGTGAATCCTTGACTGGTCAATGGCGTAGGCATCCCTAGGAATCGGGCATCGCGCATCGGGGGGTGGCGATGCCGACGATGGAACAGGTGCTGCGGCTGGTGTCGCAGGGACACGGCTGCACGGGGAGCGCCGCGGCGCTGGGTATCCTCGCCGGACAGGCGTACCTCATCGTGACCGGCGTGGCCGGGGACGGCTGGGACGGCGTCACCCGGGCCGAGCGGCAACTTTCAGGGATGTTGCCCTCGCGCGACTTTGCCTGCGCCGTCGAAGCGCGGCGTGCGCGGCTGGCCTGCGAGAAGAACCCAGTAGGACGGTGAGCCTCGTCGAGCCGGTCGAGGACTCGCGATGGATCTGAAGCCCGTCATCGAGATGGCCGGACAGGCGGTGGATCTGGCAGGTGTCGCCGTCATCGTGGTGGGGGCGCTGGTGGCGACCTGCCGGTTCGGTTACCGGCTGTTGTTGCGGCATCCCGCTCATGACGCCTACCAGAGGTATCGCAAGGGGCTTGGGCGGGCCATCTTGCTGGGGCTTGAGTTTCTCGTTGCCGCGGACATCATCCGGACGGTCGCGATCTCCCCGACGTTCGCGAGTGTCGGTGTCCTCGCGGTGATCGTCTTGGTGCGGACGTTTCTCAGCTTCTCGCTGGAGGTGGAGTTGGAGGGCCGCTGGCCGTGGCAGCAGGGGCCTCCGGCCACGCGGAGGAGGCAGGCATGAGGTGGGGATCCTGGCGCCGTGCTCACCGGCCGGGCAGCTCACGGGCGGAGTTGTGGACGTGGCCGGTCGCCGGGGCCATCGTGGGGCGGCTCGTGGTGCTTCAGCCGGTGTCACGGCCGTCCTCCCCGTGGTTGTTGCGGGACTTCACGCGCGACCGGGTCACCGAGGCGGTGCTGACGGCGCTGGTGGGGACGTTCGTGTACACCGTGACGGTGCTGCGTTCCCTGAACAAGGACCGCCCGCTGCCGGAGCTTGCCCTGCTGGCGGGGTTCGGGCTCGGCCTGGTCTCGCTGGGCGCGGTCATCGCCTTCATTTCCCACATGACGAAGATCCTGCGGGTGGACAGCATGATGCGCGCCGTGCACGCCGAAACGGCGCGGACCATCGCCACGTTCTATCCGGCCTACGACGACGAGCGGGTGCGCCGGCCCGGTGAGGTCGAACACGGCACCGACAGCGAGTATGGCGAGATGATCACTGCCGACCCGCGTGCGCGACGCCGTGCACGAGGCGCTGAACTTCGCCTACGAGCGCACCATCGACCAGGACGCCGCCTTCGGGTTCCGGCAGTTGGAGGACATCGCCGTCAAGGCGCTGTCTCCGGGGGTGAACGACCCGGTCACGGCCACGCACGCGATCGGGCACATGAGCGATCTGCTGGTGACTCTGTGCGGACGGCGGCTCGGCCCCACCTTGCACACCGACGCGGCAGGGAAGGGGCGCTTGATCATCCCGGACAGGGATCTGCGCTACTACCTTGATCTCGCCTGCGGGCAGGTACGCCGATACGGGGCCGGGGAGCCGACGGTGCTGACCGCGCTGCTCACCATGCTGCGCGACGTCGCGGCGGCCGTCCGGGACGATGAGCAGCGCGAGGAGGTCGAATGCCAGGTGGGCCACATCGTCGCCGAGATCCCGTCGTCCACCCCTGACCACGACGTCGAGCCGATCCACGACATGGCCGAACGTGTCCAGCTGGTCCTGGCCGGACGGATACGGCGGGGCTTCACCGATCGAAGCGGCGAGACGCGCTCGACCTGAGTTGTGCGGAGAGGGAGCACACGCCACGCCGTGTGCCATCCGGGCACATCGGCCATCGGCAACCCCGCTGGCCTCTGCATGCCCTCGCCGCCATGCCCGCCCTCTTCACCCGTCCGCTGTGCGTCCCGGTCGGCGAGACCAGCACACGCGGCCGGTCTTTCCCCGCGTTGCGCGTCTTGTCCGGCGAGTTGGTGGCTCGCGCACGTTGTACTGGCTGACCCGGGGGCTTGGGTTGCTTTCCACGGCGGAGGCGGCGGCCGTGGGCATCGGCGGGCCGGTAGGGCGTGCGGACGGCGACGTCCCTGCCCGCTACCGGCTATGGCTGGCAGCAGCCACGCCGGTTGGCCGCGCGGGATGTACTGCTGTGACGACTGGGCGTGACCACGGTGCCCGTCGCGGCCGCGCTGTCGATCCTGGTGATTCCCTTCGGGCATGCCGCGGTCGCCGACCTGTCCGTCGGCGTGGTGTGTTCAACGCGATGGAGGTGCTGACCTGGGTAGAGCTGTGGCTGGCCGGGTGGGTGACGCCTTCAAGCCCGTCTATGAGCCGCGCAGCCGGGCGGAGAAGGGCATCCACGGCGGGAAGATGTACGCCGCTGACCGCTTCGTCGCCATCTATGAAGAGGGGCCTTTCGCCGCACCTTTCGGGATGAGCCCAAACCCGATCGGGCGGCGGGTGTCAGGCGGGAAACGGTGGTCGACGTGCGCCTCACCAGGGGATGTATCGGATCTGATACGTTGAGCGCTGTCTCTGTCCTTGGCAAATAGTGCCGTACAGAAAGGCGGAATGTGCGCGCCGACAATCAGATCTCTGACCAGAAACTGATGAAGGCCGACTTCAACGACATCTATCACCAGCCAGATCCCCGCCCTTACTACGATCGCCTCGGCAGCCTCGACTATGCCGTCCCCCACCATGGACAACGCGTCTTCCGCAAAGTTCTCGACGCCCTCGACGTCGACACCCCGACCGTGGTGGACCTGTGCTGCTCCTACGGAGTGAATGCGGCTCTGCTGAAATGCGATCTCACACTCGACCACCTCTACGATCACTACGGCGACGAGGACATGGCCTGCCTGGCGAGCGAGGAACTCGCCGATGCGGACCGCGTCTTCTACGAGGACCGGCGCCGGCGTACTCCTCCCCGGGTGGTCGGCATCGACACCTCCGCGCCGGCCGTCGAGTACGGCCTTCAGGTCGGCCTGCTGGACGAAGGTTTGATCGAGAACATGGAGTGCGACGATCCGTCCCCCGAACTGGCGGCGGCTGTGAGCGAGGCCGACCTGATCACGGTCACCGGCGGCATCGGCTACATCACTGACCGGTCGATCGACCGGCTGCTCGACTGCACCCTGCCCGGCCAGCGCCCGTGGTTCGCCGCCCTGTGCCTGCGGACCGTCGATTTCACTCCCGTGGCCGACACACTGGCCCGCCACGGGCTCGTCACCGAACAGCTGCATGACACCACCTTCCCCCAGCGAAGATTCGCCGACGACCGCGAACGCGACTTCGCCCTGGACAGCCTCGCCGCGCAAGGGCTCGACCCCGCCGGCAAGGAGGACGCCGGCGAGTACCACGTCAACGTGTTCCTTGCCAGGCCCAGCGAACACATCGCCGCCGCACCCATCGACACCGTCCTCGACGACATGACCTCCGGCTGACCCGTACATGAGGTGGGTGAGGCGGTCCCAGGCCGGGGATGAGGCTCCGGGCTGGGACCGCGCGGCCGGCCTGGCGATGACCGGGCCGGAGACGGGGCGGGTTCTCGGATCGGACGTGGTGACGGGTGAACCAGTCACGGACACGGTGAGGGAGGACGGGCAGACGAGGGTCGTCCGGCGCAGGCCGGGGCGCCGGCGACGAACCGCTGGTTGCCCTCCACCAGCGTCGCCGAGGCGTCATCGGGGCCTCAGCGTCAGCTTCTCGGTCATGATCGCGAGTTACCGGGACCGCTGAACCGGCGCCGCGTGGACGCCCCGCCGGCGCGTTCGCCAAGGCCGCCCTGTGGGCGGCGCGCCTCAGCAGGGCTCCCAGGAGGTTGTGGGTCGCTTGTTGCCGACCGTCGGCAACAAGCGACCCCTTCTGATTGGCCAGGACGCCCATTGGCTCATCGAGCCGAATCTCGAATACTCGAGGTAGCCAACTCGTCCAAATGTCGCAATCGATGGCAGGAGATTGCATGCGCGCAGCCGACATCGTGGAGACGCTGCCCACCGCGCGTCTCGACGACGAAGCGCTATCGGCCGTACGCATGCTCTGCGAGAACCGGCTGCCGGGGCTCGTGGTCACGGACGAGCAGGGGCACGTGGTCGGTTGCCTGTCGTCGGTGGATCTGCTCAGGCTTGTCCTGCCGCGCTATGCACTGGGCGAGCGGCTCCTGGCCCGTGTGTTCGACGAATCACACGCGGACAAGATCGCCGAATTCCTGATCCACAAGCCCGTGCGGGATTTGCTGGAGGAGGAAGGGCACCGCATCCCGGTGGCGCGTGCCGAGGCGACGGTGGTCGAGCTCGTCGAGATGATGACACGCCATGGCTGCCCGCTCATACTGGTCGAACAGGCGGGCGGCTCGCTCGGGGTGATCACGGCCAATCGGCTGCTGGAGAAGCTGGCCGCCGTCATCAGCGAGGCGTCCCCATGACTCTGACGGCAGTCCCTCAGCGAAGAAGAGGTGCCCAGCTGACCGCCCCTGACGAACTCGCCGCGCCGGCAGAGAAGATCGAGGACCTGGCCGATGGGGTGTCCGGCGAACTGCTGGACGGCTATCTGCGGACCCTGGCCGAGGTGAGCTTGAGCCGGCGTCCACCCAGCGAGGACGAGCTGAGGCAGTGGCACGACATCGGGGCGCGTGCGGCCGAGCTTGGCATCCCTATGCGGAGCCTGGTCAACCTCTATCTGCGAGCCACCTGGCAAGCCTGGCCGGACTTGCCCGGTGTGGGCGGTCCGGATGCGGCGGACCGTCTCTGCCGGCTAGGTGAATCGATCATGCGTACGGCCGACATCGCGGTCATGACCCTGACCGAGGGGTACGAGGAGGTCCAGCGGTGGATCGTGCGCCGCGAGGAGTCGCTGCGCCGCGAGTTCATCGACGATCTGTTCGACGGGCGTGACATCGGCGGATTGGCAGAGCGCGCCGAGCGCTACGGCCTCCACCTGGGGTGCGCCCACATGGTGGCGGCGGCCCGTGGGGCCGTGCCCTTCGTGGACGGCGGACCGATCGCACGCCAGGTCGAGACGGGGCTGCGCCCGCGCTTCGGCACCCGGGACGTGCTCGTGGGCACCAAGGACGGTCTCCTGGTCTGCCTCGCGCCTCAGCAACACCGAGCGGTCCTGGACGAGTTCGTACGCCAGCTCGCCCTCGCCCTCGGCGCTGACACATCGTGGCGAGTGGGCATCGGCCGCCCCCAGCCCGGCGCGGGCGGGGTCGTGCGCTCCTTTGAGCAGGCCCGCAGCGCGCTGGAGATCGGCTCGCGCCTCAACCTGCCCGAGCAGGTGCTGCGCGCCCGCGACCTGCTCGTCTACCAGGTGCTGCGCCGGGACACCGCGGCGCTGTCCGAGCTGGTGGCCGAGGTCCTGGAGCCTCTGCGAACTACGCGGATGGGGGCCGAGCCACTGCTCGACACCCTTTCGGCCTACTTCGAAGCGGGCGGTGTGGCGACGGCCGCCGCGCAGCGGTTGCACGTGGGCGTGCGCACGGTCACCTACCGCATGCGGCGGGTCCGTGAACTCACCGGCTACGCCGTCGACGACCCCCGGCAGGCGTTCACCCTGCACGTCGCGGTGCTCGGTGCGCAGCTCATCGGCTGGCCTGGCCACGAGGGCTCATGACGCAGCCACATCTCGCACCACCGGACAAGGGCGTCACGCACTCGGACGGGAACGGCACCACCCATCTGATCCGGTGGGCCGCGCCGCTGCTCGCGGTGTTCTGGCTGCTGCTTTCCGGCCATGTCGATCCGCTTTTCGTCACGTTCGGCGTGGTCTCGGTCGTGCTCACCTGCGTGCTGGGCCACCGCGCCGGGCTCGGCCTGGAGGAGGGTCCCACGCCGGGCTTGGTGCTGCGGCTGCCCCGCTACCTCCTCTGGCTCGTCAAGGAAGTCCTGATCTCCGCGGTCACTGTGACGCGCCGGGTCTGGTCGCCTCGGCTGGATCTGAGCCCGGTCGTCGCCCGCACGTCCTCGCGCGGGCTCTCCCCCCTCACTCAGGTGGTGTATGCCAACTCCATCACCCTCACCCCGGGCACGCTCTCACTGGATCTTGACGACGAGCACGTCGAGGTGCACGCCCTCGACGTCACCGGGATCGAGGATCTGGAGGACGGTCGCTCGTTGCGGCAGGTGCGCCGCCTGGCGGAGCCGCGATGATCCTCGCTGTGATGGCCGCGCTCCTCGCCACCATGATCGTCGCCCTGGCGCGGGCGTTCCTCGGGCCGGGACGCTACAACCGCATCCTGGCGATCAACATGTTCGGCACCAAGACGGTCCTGTTCGTGGCCGTCTCCGGCTATGTCTTCGGCCGGCCGGAGTTCCTCGACATCGGCATCCTCTACGCCTTGGTCAACTTCGTCTCCGTTATCGCGGTCCTGCGACTCACTCACGACCCGGGGGGTGACAGAGCATGATCGTCGTGGAGATTCTGAGCGCTGTCCTGCTCACCGCGGGCGCGTTGTTCATCGTGTCGGGCGCGGTAGGCCTGCTGCGCTTTCCTGACTTCTACACCCGCATCCACGCCTCGGGCATCACCGACTCGGCCGGGGCCGGGCTGATCCTGCTCGGGTTGCTGCTGCGGACCACCACATGGGAGGCGGGGGTACGGCTACTGATCATCATGTTGTTCCTCGTGGTGACCGGCCCGACCGCGACGCACCTCCTGGCGCATGCCGCGCGCCGCGACGGCGTACCGGTCTGGCGCGAGGGGGACCCCCGCCGATGACGACGTTCACGATGATCAACCTCACGCTCCTGGTGGTCCTCACCGCGACTGCGCTGGTCATCGCGCGGCTACGCGCCCTGTACGAAGCCGCCATGCTGACCGCGCTGTTCAGCCTCGTCACCGCGAGCCTGTTCGTGCTCATGGACGCGGTGGACGTGGCCTTCACCGAGGCGGCGGTCGGCGTCGGGATCAGCACCGTCCTGCTGCTGGGCGTGCTCGCGCTCACCCGATCGCGCGAGGCGGTGACGCCACGGCGCAGACACCTGCCCGCCGTCGCCGTCACCGTGCTGACCGGTGGCCTGCTCCTCTACGCCGCCCAGGACCTGCCCGCCTTCGGCTCCGCGGACAGCCCGGTCCAGCGGCACCCTGTCACGGACGTCTACCTGCACCAGTCGCAGGAGGAGATCGGTGTGCCCAACACCGTCACCGCGGTGCTGGCGAGCTACCGGGCGCTGGACACGCTGGGCGAGCTGATCGTGGTGTTCGCCGCGGGCACCGCCGTTCTCATGCTGCTCGGACCGCTCACCCACGGCGAGCGACGGCAGAACCTGGACCTGATGGAGTACCGGGTTCTGCGGGTGGTCAGCAGCCTGCTGATGCCCTTCGTCCTGGTATTCGCCCTGTACGTGCTCTTCCACGGTGACTTCGGGCCCGGGGGCGGCTTCCAGGCAGGCGTGATCTTCGCGACCGGCTTCGTGCTGCACGGCCTGGTCTTCGGCCTGGACAAATCCCAACGGGTGCTTCCACCGGCGGCGCTTGGCTCCCTGGTCCCGCTCGGTCTGGGCCTCTTCGTCGGCCTGGGCGTCATGACCATGCTGCTGGGCGGCGCGTTCCTCGATTACGGCACGCTGCGGCCCGCCGACGGGCCCGCGGCGCAGCGCCTTGGCATCCTGATCGTCGAGGTGGCCATCGGCATCACCGTCGCGGCGGTCATGACCTCGGTCTTCGTCGCCTTCGCCGGCCGGAGACCTACGCGATGACCGCCACGCACCACGTCTACTGGCTGCTCTTCGCCCTCATGATGATCGGCCTTTACGTCGTCATCAGCCACGGCAACCTGCTGAAGAAGATGCTCGGGCTGACGCTCTTCCAGGTCTCGGTCTTCCTGTTCTTCATCAGCCTGGGCAAGATCGACGGCGGCAGCGCGCCGATCATCTCCCCGAAGGTCGAGACCTACTCCCACCCGCTTCCCCAGGTACTGATCCTGACCGCCATCGTGGTCGGCGTCGCCACCCTCGCGGTCGGCCTGGCCCTGGCCGTGCGGATCTTCGAGGCGTACGGCACCGTGGAGGAGAAGGCCGTTGAGGAAGCGGACATACGCGAGAGCGGCGAGGACCGGCGCGGAGCCGCCTCGTGATCGCGAACCTGCCGGTGCTGCAGGCACTCGTTCCGCTCGCGTGCGCGCCGCTGTGCGCGTTGCTGCGCCGCCGGAGCCTGGCGTGGCTGGTGTTCCTGGTGGCCGCGCTCGGCTCGCTGGCCTGCGCCGCCGTGCTCGCCCGGCAGGTGGCGGTCCACGGGCCGCAGCACTACGCCGTGGGCGGGTGGGCTCCGCCGTACGGCATCGAGTTCGTCATCGCCGGCTACAACACCCCCGTACTGCTGGTCGTGTCGGCCGCGGCTGTCGCTGTGGCCGTCTACAGCCGGGGAAGTGCACGGATCGAGATCGACGACCGCCGGGCGCCGCAGCTCTACACCTTCATGTGCCTTGCCTTGGGCGGCCTGCTGGGGTTGGCGGCCACTGGCGACGTGTTCAACGCCTTCGTCTTCCTGGAGATCAGCTCTCTTTCGACCTATGCCCTGGTCGCTCTGGGCCGGCGCCGCCGTGCCCTGCTGGCCGCCTTCCGCTACTTGGTGATCGGCACGGTGGGCGCGACGTTCGTGCTGGTCGGTATCGGCCTGGCCTACGCCGTCACGGGAACCCTGAACATGGCCGACCTGGCAGTGCGTCTGATCGCGGCCGACGGAAACCGGGCACTCTACGCCGCCGTCGTCTTCCTCTTCGTCGGCCTGGCGGTGAAGGCGGCGGCCTTCCCCCTGCACGCGTGGCTGCCGGGAGCCTACGGCGAGGCGCCGTCGGCGGTCAGCATGTTCCTGGCCGCCACGAGCACCAAGGTGGCTCTGTACGTGGTGTGCAGACTCACGTTCACCGTGTTCGGCGCCGCCCTGGTGCTGGGCGCGTTGCCGGTCGGCAGGGTCGGCCTGGTGGCGGCCGGGCTGGCGATGGTGATCGGTTCTGCCGTCGCGTGTTTCCAGACCGACCTGAAGTATCTGCTGGCCTGGTCGAGCGTCGGGCAGATCGGATACATGCTGGCCGGGATCAGCCTGGGCACCGCCGCCGGGGTCTCCGCCGCCTACCTCCACCTGATCAACCACGCGGTGATCAAGGCAGCGCTCTTCGCCGCCGCCGGGCTGTTACTGGTACGGCTGGGCTCGGTACAGCTGCCCGCGCTGGCCGGGCTTGGCCGTCGTATGCCCTGGACCTTCGCCGCGATCGTGATCGCGGGCCTCGGCCTCGTCGGCGTGCCGCCCACGGGCGGGTTCGCCGGCAAGTGGGCGCTGGCCTCGGCGCTCATCGAGGAGGGCCAGTGGCCGCTGCTCGTGGCCATGCTGGTCAGCTCGCTGCTGGCGCTCTGCTACATCGGGCGCATCGTCGAGGCCGCCTGGTTCCGCGAGCCCACGCCCGTCGCTGAGCCGTCAAGGGTGCCCGCGTCGATGACCGCGGTGGTGTGGGTGCTCGCCGCGGTCTCCGTCGTCTTCGGTCTGGACGCGGCGCTGCCCGCCTCGCTCGCCGAGTCCGCCGCCGAGGCGCTGCTGAACGGTGGTGGATGATGCCCCTCCTCCTGGCGGTAGCCGTGACGCTGCCGCTCCTGGCCTGCGGGGCCGTCCTGCTGCTGCGGCGCAGGCCGGCCGCGCGTGAGGCCGCCTCGGTGAGTGCCGGGGTCGCGCTGGCCGTCACGATGCTCAGCCTGTGGCCCGTCGCCGGGCAGGGCGTTCGGCTGACGCTCTGGACGTGGCTGCCAGGGATGTCGCTGGAGTTGGCGCTGGAGCCGCTCGGGCTGCTCTTCGCCACCGTGGCGGCGCTGCTCTGGCCGGTGACGACCGTGTTCGCCGCCGGATACCTGCGTGCGAGCGGAACGCGGCACCAGACGCGCTTCTTCGCCTTCTTCTGCCTGGCCATCGCGGCCGCGATGTGGATCGCCCTGTCGGGCAGCCTGGTCACGCTGTTCATCGGCTACGAGATCATGACAGTGGCGACCTGGCCGCTGGTCGCGCACGGCGGCGACGCGACGGCCCGGCGCGGCGCACGCACCTACGCGGCGATCCTGCTGACCACCTCGATCGGCCTGTTGCTGCCTGCCATCGTGTGGACCTGGGTGCTGGCCGGAGACACGAGCTTCCGCCCCGGCGGTCTGCTCGACGGCACCGTGGGCACCGGTGTGCTGACCACGCTGTTCGCCCTCTACCTGTTCGGCATCGGAAAGGCAGCGCTCATGCCGGTGCACCGCTGGCTGCCCGCCGCGATGGTGGCGCCCGCCCCCGTGTCGGCGCTGCTGCACGCGGTCGCGGTGGTCAAGGCCGGGGTGTTCGCGGTGCTGAAGGTCACCGTCTACGTCTTCGGGATCGACACGCTCACCGAAACCGGCGCCGCGGCCCCGATGAGCTGGGTGGCGGCGTTCACGCTGATCGCGGCGGCGGTGGTCGCCATCAGGGCCGACAACCTCAAGCGCCGCCTGGCCTACTCCACCGTCAGCCAGCTCGCCTACATCGTCCTGGGCGCGACCCTCGCCCGCGACGTCGCGGTGGCGGGCGGGGCGTTCCACCTGGTGGCGCATGCCGCCGGGAAGATCACGCTGTTCCTGTGTGCGGGCGCGATCGCGGTGACGGCGGGCAGAACACGCGTCAGCGAGCTGGACGGTCTGGGCCGGGCCATGCCGTGGACGTTCGCCGCGTTCCTCGCCGGCGCCGTCTCGATCATCGGCATGCCACCTCTGGGCAGCACCTGGAGCAAGTGGCTGCTGCTGATGGGCGCGGCCGAGGCGGGGCAGTTCGCCATGATGGCGGTGCTCCTGGCCGGTTCCCTGCTCGCGCTGGCCTATCTGATGCCGATCCCGGCGCGTGCCTTCCTTCTCCCGCCGACGGAGCCCCCTTCGCACGGTGAGGCTCGGCTGTCGCTGTCGGGCCCGCCCGTGCTGACCGCGCTCGGTTGCGTGGCGCTGTTCTTCGGCGCGGAGGTCGTGCTCGCGCCGCTGGCCGGGTTCCTGGAGGTGCAGTGAACGACGATGACGACCGCCGCTGGCTGGACGAGCCGCGCAACGTGACCCGCATCGTGTACGGCCTGGCCGTCCTGTGCGCGCTCCTCTTCGCCGCCGACCTCTTCTATGTCAAGCATCCGCACTTCGCCGTCGAGGGATGGTTCGGCTTCTACGCCGTGTACGGGTTCGTCGGCGCCGTCGCCCTGGTCATCGTCGCCAAGGCGTTGCGCAGGCTGCTGCGTCGTGACGAGGACTACTACGAGCGAGGCCGCGATGACGGCTAACCCCGCCCTGCTGCTGATCATCGGCGCAGCCGGTGTGCCACTGCTGCGCGGCGTGCCCCGGCACGGACTGATGGTGGCCGCGCCGCTCGCCGGGCTGGTCCTGCTGTGGACGCTGCCCGAGGGCGCCGCGTCCGGCCTGCAGTTCCTGGGGCTGGAGCTGGTGCCGGTGCGCGTGGACGCGCTGTCGCGGGTGTTCGCCACCGGCTTCCTGGTCGCGGCGCTGCTGACCACGGTCTACGCCACGCACCTGCGCGACGCGCTGCAGCAGGCCACGATCCTGGTGTACGCGGCGGCGGCGGTCGGTGGCACGCTCGCGGGCGACCTGGTGACGTTGTTCGTGTTCTGGGAACTGGCCGGGCTGTCGTCGGCGTTACTGATCTGGGCCGGCGGGAACGAGCGCAGCCACCGGGCCGCCGGCCGCTATCTGGTCGTGCAACTGCTGTCCGGCCTGCTCATGCTGGCCGGGATCGTGCTGCGGGTCCAGTCGGGCGCCGGGTTGGAGTTCGCTCACCTGGGGCCGGACTCGCCCGGCGGCGCGCTGATCCTCGCGGCGATCGGCATCAAGTGCGCCTTCCCCCTCCTGCACTCCTGGCTCACCGACACCTACCCCGAGGCGACCATCGTGGGTGCCGTCGCGCTGTCGGCCTTCACCACCAAGTTCGCGATCTACACGCTGGCGCGCGGCTTCGCCGGCACCGAGATACTGGTGTGGATCGGCGTCGTCATGGCCGTCTTCCCGATCTTCTATGCCGTCATCGAGAATGACCTGCGCCGGGTTCTGGCGTACAGCATGATCAACCAGCTCGGGTTCATGGTCGTCGGCGTGGGGATCGGGAGTGCGTCGGGGATCAACGGCGCGAGCGCGCACGCCGTGGCCGACATGGTCTTCAAGGGGCTGCTGTTCATGAGCGTGGGCGCGGTCATGCTCCGTACGGGCACCGCCAACGGCTCCGACCTGGGCGGGCTCTACAAGTCCATGCCGCAGACCGCCGCGCTGTGCATGGTCGGCGCCGCGTCGATCTCCGCATTCCCGTTGTTCTCCGGCTTCGCCACGAAATCGTTGATCATGGAGGCGGTCGGGCAGGAACATCTCACTGTCGTCTGGCTGCTGCTGCTGTTCGCCTCTGCCGGAGTCTTCCACCATGCGGGTATCAAGATCCCCTACTTCGCCTTCTTCGCGCACGACCGCGGCCACCGCGTCGCGGAGGCGCCTCTGAACATGCGGGCGGCGATGGCCATCGCCGCGGTGGTGTGCGTGACGATCGGGGTGGCGCCCTCCCTGCTCTACAACATGCTTCCGTACGCCGTGGACTATACGCCGTACACCGCCGCCCATGTCATCAACCAGCTTCAACTGCTGCTCCTGGCCGCGCTCGCCTTCGCCGTGCTGGTGCGTACCGGGCTCTACCCACCCGAACTGCGCTCCATCAACATCGACAGCGACTACGCCTACCGCCGGGCGCTGCCCCTGGCCTGGAGAGCCCTGTCGCGGGGCACGGACGCCGTCCGCGGCCGGGTCGGGCCCGTGGTACGCCGCCGCACCGGAGAACTGTGGGAGGCCACCACGCGGCCACTCCGCTCGGGCAGCCGGATCGCCACGCCATGGTCCACCCATCTGATGGTGTGGTGGACGGCGCTGCTGCTCGGAATCATGCTGCTGCTGACCTTTCTATAACAGCGATGAGCAGGGCGGTTCCAGGTTCCAGTCCGTACGGATGCGCTGGAGGAGCGGTCGGCCGGGGCCGGCGAAGACGATGTGCAGGTACGTCGGGCCGTGACCGGCGAGGGCGGCGATGAGCGGGGGACACGAGGCGTCGGTGTCGGTGATGCCGTGCATGCGGGACGCCGACGGCGGGCCGGCCGCGACCGCCGACGCGAAGCTGATCGCCGATCTCGCCGTCGAGCGGGAGCGCATCAATCGCCAGATCCGGGACCTGAATCGCTCGCGGGACGTGCTGGACGAGGTGATCACCGCAGCCGGGGGCCGTCCCCTGGCCCTGCCCCGCCAGCCGGCGAGAGCGCCCTGGCACAGGATCGGATCTGTTGCGCGCGACCACGATCTTTGCCAGGGTGGCGGGACGTCACGGGCACGCCGCCGGCAAGCGGTCTCGCGTGGCCGGTGAGCCGGGAAGCCTGGTCGGCGATCTGACTCCCCGCTGGAAAGGCAGTCCCGTTGGCTCCCTCGACCATCTACACCTCACCCGCCGGCCGGCGGCGCGTCCGCGACTGGTGCCGGGAACGGCTGGACTCCTGGACGACGGAGCACCATCTGCGCACGCTGGAGACCAGCCTGGGGGCGACGACGGTGGCCGTCGCCGGGTACGGGCCCCGCGTGCTGCTCCTGCCAGGCACCAACTTCTGCGCCGCCACCATGCTCGATGTGGCCGACGCCCTGCTGCCGGACCACCAGGTGATCATCGCCGACCTGCCGGGACAGCCCGGTCTGAGCGCACCGCAACGGCCTGGCCCGCGCCGCCTGGCCGCCTACGGACAGTGGGCAGGGGAGGTCCTCGGCCAGGTGAGCGCTGGACCTGCTGTGGTGGTGGGACATTCGCTGGGCGCGGCCGTAGCCCTGGCGGCCCAACCTGGACCGCAGATCAGCGGCCTCGTGCTGGCGTCCCCCGCCGGACTGAGCCGAGCCCGTCTCACCCCTGCTCTGCTCGGCGTCACTCTGCCCTGGCTGACGGCCGCCACCGCCGAACGCAGTCAAGCCCTGCTGCGCTACATGAGCGGCCGGACGCGTGCGGACCACCCGCTGGTGGAATGGATGACCCTCGTGGCCCGGCACAGCCGCACCAGCCTGGCGCCCTCGCCGCTGCCCGGACCTGTCGTCCGCCGCTGGGCGGGCACCCCGGTGGTAGTGGCCACCGGAACCGAGGATCGCTTCTACCCGCCGTCCCGCATCGCCAGGCCGGCCCGGGCTCTGCTGGGTACCGATGTCGTCGCCGTGCCGGG
This sequence comes from Nonomuraea sp. NPDC049504, assembly GCF_040676845.1. Classification (NCBI taxonomy): domain Bacteria; kingdom Bacillati; phylum Actinomycetota; class Actinomycetes; order Streptosporangiales; family Streptosporangiaceae; genus Nonomuraea; species Nonomuraea sp. NPDC049504. The sequence continues at coordinate 15,074 of NZ_JBFAPT010000053.1, read as the reverse complement.
CCTGGGGCATCTCGGCCCGCATGAGGACCCCGCCCTGCTACCCGCCCTCCTCAGCCGCCTGCGGTCATAGCCCGGCACGTCCGCGTGCGGGCACGGCGATCGCGCGACCCGGCGTCGGCCGGTTCGGCACAGGGGGTGCCCACGGGCCGGTGATCATTGGTAGGTTGATCGCAGGTGTGCCGGGAAGCCTGGTCGGCGAGGTCATGTCGTCGATGTCGAAAGAGGCTTGCGCATGCGTGCCCGCCTTCTGGCTGCCGATTTTCCCACCGTCACTCTGGACACTTCTGTCGCTGATGCTGCCCGGCTGCTGGCCGACCAGGGTCTGCCGGGCCTCATCGTGGTCGATGAGCAAGGGCTGCCCTTGAGCGTTCTGTCGGGCACGCAGGTGTTGTGGCTGGCCGTGCCGGGCTACTGCCGCGATGATCCCGCGCTGGCGCGGGTCGTGGACGAGCCGCACGCCGACCAGTTCTTGCGGTCGCTGGCCGGGCTGACCGTGCGCGAGGCGTTGCCGAGGGAGTCCCGCGAGTTGCCGGTCGCCGATCCCGATGCCACGGTGCTGGAGCTGGCGGCCTTGATGGCCCGCACGCGCAGTCCGCTGGTGGCGGTCGTCGAGGGTGGGCGGCTGATCGGGGCGGTCACCTTGCAGGCGCTGATGGACTGGGCGGTGTCCGCATGACGGTCACCGCGTGGCTGGCGGTGGTCGTCTTCCTGGGGGCGTACGCGCTGATCGCCACCGAGAAGATCCACCGTGTCGCGGCGGCGCTCGGGGGAGCGGGGATCATGCTGTTGATCCACGCCACCGACGCCGGGGCGGCGTTCTTCGACGAGCACACCGGCATCGACTGGAACGTCGTCTTCCTGCTGCTCGGCATGATGGTCATCGTCGGGGTGTTGAAACAGACCGGGATCTTCGAATACCTGGCCATCTGGGCCGCCAAGCGTGCCAAGGGGTATCCGTACCGGCTGATGGTGCTGCTGGTGGTCATCACCGCCGTCGCCTCCGCCCTGCTGGACAACGTGACCACCGTGCTGCTGATCGCGCCGGTGACGTTCCTGGTGTGCGAGCGGCTGGCGCTGCCGGCGGCGCCGTTCCTGATCGCCGAGGCGATGGCCTCCAACATCGGTGGTGCCGCGACGCTGGTCGGCGACCCGCCGAACATCATCATCGCCAGCCGTGCCGGGCTGAGCTTCAACGATTTCCTCGTTCACATGGCGCCGCTGGTCGTCGTCCTGATGATCGTTTTCGTCGGGTTGTGCCGGGTCCTGTTCCGCAAGTACTTCCGCTACGACCCCGAGCGGGCGGCCGAGATCATGGCCTTGAACGAGCGGGAGGCGATCACCGACCGGCGGCTGCTGTGGCAGTCGCTCGTCGTGCTGGCCCTGGTCATGGTCGCGTTCGTGCTGCACCCGGTGTTGCACTATGAGCCGTCCGTGGTGGCGATCCTGGGCGCGGGCATCCTGGTGGCCGCCACCAAGGTCACCACCCAGGACGCGATCGCCGAGGTGGAGTGGCCGACCCTGGTGTTCTTCGCCGGGCTGTTCGTGATGGTCGGCGCGCTGGTGGAGACCGGCGTGATCGGCCAGATCTCGCAGGTCGCGGCCGAGGCGACGCAGGGGCAGCTCGGGTTGACCGCCATGGGCCTGTTGTGGGCCTCGGCCGGGCTTTCGGCGATCGTCGACAACATTCCCTACGTCGCCACCATGAGCCCGATCGTCGCCGAACTGGTCCAGGCGGCCGGCGGCAACGGCCCGGCCCAGGTGCTGTGGTGGGCGCTGGCGTTCGGCGCCGACCTCGGCGGCAACGCCACCGCCGTCGGCGCGGCCGCCAACGTGGTCATCCTCGGCATCGCCGCCCGTAACGGCACTCCGATCAGTTTCTGGCAGTTCACCAGGTACGGCCTGGTCGTCACGGCGGTCACCATCGCGCTGTGCGTGCCGTACCTGTGGCTGCGCTACCTGTGAGTCACGGCGGCCGAGGTCCGGCACGCCGCGCGGAGCCGCGAGGGGTTACGCCCCAGGGGTGCCGGCCCCGGGCTCCGGCTCATGGGTGCGTGGTGGGCGAGGGCAGATGCGGCGGCCGCCACCGCCAGGTGGCGTTGCCGTCGGCGGCGATGCCCTTGCGCCACAACGACGCGGGCATCAGCCGGATCATGGTCACCATCGCCCGGTAGGCGGCAGCCGAGGTGGTGCGCCGCCCGTCGGCGCGAGCGCCGCGAGCGGTGGCCTGGGTGCGGGGGCGGCGTTCGGCGTCGTAGCGGCGCAGCGCGGCCTCGATCGCGGGTTCGCCGGCGAGGGCGGCGGCGAGCACGACGGCGTCTTCGAGGGACTGCCCGGCACCCTGGCCTCGATCGGGGCTCATCGCGTGCGCGGCATCGCCGAGCAGCGCCACCCGGCCGCGGACGTAGGTGGGCAGCGGGGCCAGGTCGCGGATGTCGATATGGATCACCGCCTCGTCCGGGGTGGCCTCGATCAGCGCCGGGATCGGCTCGTGCCAGGTGGCGAGGCGGCGGGCCGCTTCGGTCTTCTCCTCCTCGTAGCGGATGCCCGGTCGGCCGGCGGTGGTGACGTAGGCCCAATACGCGCGGCCGCGGCTGATCGGATGGATGAGGACGTAGCCGCCGGGGCCGAGCGTGATGCTGCCCGGCAGGTCGGCCATCTCGGCGATGCCCAGCCAGGCGGTCCGGCCCAGGAAACGCGGCGGCGGCGCGTCCGTCCACAGCAGCCGGCGCACCGTGCTGTGGACGCCGTCGGCGGCGACGACCAGCTCGCCGCCGAGCTCGACGCCGCCGTAGGTCACTGTGACACCGCTGTCTTCCTGCCGGACCGCGGTGACTTCCGCCCCGGTGCGCACCCAGCCGTCCGGCAGCGCATCGAGCAGCACCTGGTGCAGGTCGGCACGGTGGAAGGCGAGCATGGCGGCCGCATCGTCCGGCCGGGCGCGCTGCAGGTAGCGGCCATCGGGCAGGCGCAGGTTGCCGGCCGCGTGGGTGGGTGCGCCGACGGCTCGCGCCTGGGCGCCGACGCCGAGCTCGTCCAGCGCGCGCATGGCGTTCGGGGCCTGGGACATGCCGGCGCCGATCTCGCGCAGCTCGGCTGCTCGCTCCAGCACGACGGCGTGCCACCCGATCCGGTGCATGGCCAGGGCGGCGGCCAGCCCGCCGATGCCGCCGCCGATCACGATCGCGTGTCTGCTCACGAGGTCACCTCATCGTCAAGATCGTTGGCAGGGTCGTCGTTGGCCGGATCGGGGCGCAAGGGTGGCGCGTTGTCGAAGATCGTGGCCATCCATTCGAAGGTGGCGTGCGCCTGGCGGATGCGTGCGGCCCGCGTATCGCCGGGGCCGACCAGGTCAAGGCCGTCACGGGTGATGTCGAGGAAGGAGGTGATGCCGGCGATCTGCCTGCGGACCACCACCGCCCAGGCGTCGTCGGCCATCCGGTAGAAGACGGTCCGCTCGCCTGGCCGGGTGCGCCAGGTGAGGAACCCCATGCTGGTCAGCAGCCGCAGATTGGAGGTGAGCGAGGCGCGGCTGGCACCGATGGCCTGGCTGATGTCCGCGGCGGACTGCTCCGGCGGATCGCACACCATCAGCCAGCCCAGCACCCGCCCGGCGATCGGCGGCACTCCGTCACGCGCCAAGTACATGGCTACCCGCTCCACCCATTCCAGCAGGGGATCCTGTTGCGTCATGCCGGTGTCATCCTCTCTTCCAGTTATTTCAGCATAAGCTAAAATAGCTGTATCACGCGAGAGGGGCCGGGATGGTGACGGGAATGCCTGGCTCGCCGCGGAGGGCAGCGTGTCAGCCGATGATCACCTTCTCCTCTGGCAGTTCGTAGCGGCGGGTGCGCTGTTTCAAAGCGAGCGCCGAGCCCAGGGTGAGCGGGCCGATGCGGCCGATGAACATCAGCACGCTGAGCAGGACGTGCCCGGCCAGTGAGGTGTGGGCGGTGATGCCGGTGGACAGCCCGTTGGTGGCGAAGGCTGAGATGGCCTCGAACAGCACCTGGTCGAGACTGTGCGGAGTGGTGATGAGCAACAGCCAGGTGGAGATCGTGACCAGGATGACGCCGAGCAGGCCGATGGACAGCGCCTGCCGTTGCGTCGTGGAGGGCAGGCGCCGATGGCCGATGTTGACCTGGTGCTCGCCCCGCATCTCGGACCAGATGATGAAGAGCAGGAAGCCGAACGTGGTGACCTTGATGCCGCCCGCCGTGCCCGCGCTGCCGCCGCCGATGAACATCAACACATCGGTGACCAGCCACGAGGAGGGGTACATCTGGCCGATGTCGAGGGTGTTGAAGCCACCGGAGCGCGGCATGACAGCGGCGAAGAAGGCGGCCAGCAGCTTGCCGGAGTCGTCCAGAGGGCCCATCGTGGCTGGATTGCGCCACTCGGTCATCAGGAACGCGAGGGTGCCGGTGCCGAGGAGGAGGACGCTCGCACCGACGGTGATGCGGGTCAATACGGACCAGCGTCGCGGGTGTCGCCAGGTGCGCAGCAGTTCGAAGACCACCGGATAGCCGAGACCGCCGACGATGACCGCGGCGGCGATGGTCAGGCAGATCCACGGGTCGGTGACGAAACGCACCAGGTTGTCCGGCCAAAGCGCGAAGCCGGCGTTGTTGAACGCCGACACCCCATGGAAGATGCCGAGGTAGACGGCCCGGCCCAGCGACTCACCATATCCCGTAACAAAACGTACGGCGAGAACGGCGGCGATGGCCGCCTCGCAGATCAAGCTGAACATCACCACCTTGGGCAGCACGTGACGCAGATCGGCCGCGACCACCGCCTTGGTCTCTAACTGGGCGGACAACCTGGCCCGCAGGCCGACGCGGCCGGAGACGATGACCATGATCAGCGTGGCGAGCGTCATGATGCCCAGCCCACCGGTCTGAATGAGCAGGACGATCACTGCCTCACCGAACACCGACCAGTGCGTCTCGGTGTCGACCACGACCAGGCCGGTCACGCAGACGGCGGAGGTGGCGGTGAACAGAGCCGTGAGCCAGTGAGGGCTTGCCCCTTCTGTCGTGGCCAGCGGTGTGCCGAGCAGGAGTGTCCCGATCAACACTGCCGCGCCGAACCCGGCCGCGATGACCACGGCTGGATGCCGGCCGCGGCCCGGCGCGGCCGTGTGACGCCGCATCACGAGATCACCCGCGCCGCGGGTCGCCGGACACGCTGTCAACGCCGTCATTCATCGCGGAGGCTCCGTTCGGTCGCGCGGCCATAGACGTCGCCGACCAGACTTCCCGGCACTCCGGCCCATACCGTAGCGCAGCGCGGCGCGCGAGCAGTACAGGCCGGCCAGTGGGCTGCGCGACCGTGACCCGCTGCGACCCGCTGCGACCCGCTGCGACCCGCTGCGACCCGCCTGATCACGACTGACGGCGCCGGCTTCCCTTCTGCTGACCATATGGTTAGCATACTGTCCATGCGATCAGCCGAGGATGATTTGACGGCGCGAGCCCGGATCAGGAACGCCGCGCTGGAGTTGTTCGGCGCCGAAGGAGTCGGCCGGGTGAGTCTTCGTGCGGTGGCCCAGCGGGCCGGCGTCTCGCACGCCCTGGTCCTGCATCACTTCGGCACCAAGGAGGGCCTGCGCCAGGCGTGTGACGACTACGTGATCTCGCTGGTGCGCGATGCTCCGGACGCCGACCTGGGCGACACGGCAGGACTGGCCGCCATGCTGGAGGCGGGCACAGCGGTACGCCGCTATTTGGGACGAGCGTTCCTGGACGGCACCCCGGAGGCGGCGGCGCTGTTCGACGAGCTCGTGGCCTCCACCGGTCAATGGCTGGAGCAGGGCGTGAGCGAGGGCTGGGTGCAGCCCAGCGACGACCCGCCCGCGCGGGCCGCGATGTACGTCACCTGGCTACTGGCACCGCTGGCGTTCGGCGAACATCTGGCGCGCTCACTGCGCGTGACGGACGTGCACGACATGCGGACCATGCTGCGCGTCTCCCGCGCCGGCATCGAGATCTTCACCCGCGGCGTGTTCGCCGACGACCGCGCCCTGGACGCATGGGACGCCATGCGTGACGAACGAGGGCCACAACGCGGCTCGCGGTGAGCGCCGCGCCCCCTGTCGAGAAAGGAAAGATCCGTCATGAGCATCGCCGCCAGGGTGCTGGCCAAGAGGGCGAAACTGGCCCCGGCCGAAACCGAGAACGTGACCATCGACAAGGACCTGCCTGTCCCGATGCCGGACGGCGTCGTGCTGCTGGCCGACCACTACGCCCCCCAAGGACTCGGCGACCGGCCGACCGTGCTGATCCGCTCGGTCTACACCGACAGGACCAAAGGCGGCATGGTCAGCCGCCTGGTCGCCGAACGCGGCTTCCACGTCGTGGTCGTCAGCGGCCGGGGGACCTGCGGATCCGGAGGGACGCTCACCCCCTTCGTCTCCGAGCGCGACGACGGCCTGGCCGTCCTGGAGTGGCTACGGAAACAGCCGTGGTTCACCGGCGAACTGGGCACCCTGGGACAGAGCTACAACGGCTTCACGCAATGGGCGATCGCCGCCGGCGCCGGGCCCGAACTGCGAGCCATGAGCACCTCGCTGATCGGTTCCAACGTCTACGACCTGGTCTACCCGGGCGGCGCACTCGCTCTTGAGCTCTTCCTCGGCTGGATCAGCATGGTCGCCAATCAGGAGAAGCCGCTACCCGTCTACCTGTCCACCGTGGCGGCAGGCGGCAAGAAGCGGGCGCGAGCCGCTCGCCTCCTCCCGCTCGCCGAGGCCGACACCATCGCCGCCGGCACCGTGGCACCGTACTGGCGGGACTGGCTCGCACACCCCGACGCCGGCGACCCGTGGTGGTCGCCCGGCGACCACAGCCAGGCGGTCCCGGCGGTGTCCGCCCCCAACCACCTGGTCAGCGGCTGGGACGACATCGCGCTGCCCGGCCTGGTCCACGACTACCAGGCGCTGCGCAAGGCGGGGCGCGAGCCGTACCTCACCATCGGGCCATGGCGGCATTGGGACGCCGAGCTGTCGATGACGGCCCTGCGGGAGAGCCTCGTCTGGCTGCGCGCCCACCTGCTGAAAGACCGCAACGGGCTGCGCACGGCGCCGGTGCGCATCTACGTCAGGGGCGCCGAGGAGTGGCGCGACCTGCCGGCCTACCCGCCCGCCGAGGTACGACCGCAGCGCTTCTACCTGCACCCGAACGGCGGTCTGGGAGGTGATCTGCCTCCTGAGTCCGCGCCTGACCGCTACCGTTTCGACCCCGCCGACCCGACCCCGGCGGTGACCGGGATGTCCCGCATGATCGGCATCTCGCGCAGGACCGGGGAGAGCGTGCTGGCCGGACGTGCCGACGTCCTGACCTACACCGGCGAGCCGTTGCCGGCCGATCGCGAGGTCATCGGCGTCCCGGCCGCCGAGCTGCACGTGACCTCCAGCCTGGCGCACACCGACTTCTACGTGCGCGTCAGCGACGTGGCGCCCTCGGGCGCGATCACGCACGTCTCCGACGCGCTGCGCCGGTGCACCGCCGACCGGCCGATCGCCGGGATGGTCGAGATCGAGCTGGCGCCGGTGGCCCACCGGTTCAAGCGCGGCCACCGTATCCGGGTGCAGGTCGCCAGCGCCGCATATCCGCGCTGGGACCGTAACCTCGGCAACGGTGAGCCGCCCGCCACCGCGAGCGCGATGCGCGCAGCCGACCAGCAGGTTCATCACGACCCCTGCCGGCCCTCCGCGCTCATCCTGCCGGTCTGCTGACGGGAAAGGCACCATCGTGTCGCGCCATCGCGGCAGCGGCCGGTGTCGCGCCACCGTGTCGCGCCACCGGCCGCTGCCGCGAGCGTGCGCCCCTGTGCGCCCCCTGTGCGCCTCGTTACCGCTGCGGGCGGGTGAGGCCGGTGGCGACGATGTCGATGAGCCTGTCCAGGATCTTCGGGTACAGGTCCGGACGGGCCAGCCGGTCGCGGTGCAGTGGCATCATGAGGACGGCCTGCAGGACGCCGATGATCACCTCTGGGTCGTCGCCGGCGAGGTCGTCGCTGTGCTCGGTGAGGTAGGCCGCCAGCGCGGTGACCGGGTTGTCCGGTGCGGAGGTCACCCGTTCCTGGTCGAGCTTCCTGACCACCGCCTCCATCTCCTCGGGGTGCGTCATCAGCCTGCCGTAGAGGGGGTTGCCGTCCAGCTCGGCCAGCGTGGCGTGCAGGAAGGCGCGCAGCCCGGCGCGGGTGTCGCTCTCCTCGCGCAGCGCTCCGTCGACGACCCTGCTCTTGACCTCGGCCATCTGGGTGAGCATCAGTTCAAGGTAGAGCGCCTCCTTGGAGTCGAAGAAGACGTAGAAGGTGCTCTTGGCGATGCCGGTCCCGGAGACCAGGTCTTCCAGGGAGGTTTTGCGCAGGCCCTGCGTGGTGAACAGCTTCAGGCCGTTGTCCAGGAGCAGCCGCGTGATGCGCGCCTTTTCCGCGGCCGAGAAGGCGGGAGGCATGAGGTGCACTTTCCGATGGGTCCGAACAGATCAATCGCATGTTTTCATGTGGAGCGGCGAGATCGGACCAGGTCCAGGACGCGCTGCTCCTGGGCCGGGTCGAACCACTGGGCCGGGGACGGGGTGTCAGGGCGGGGTACGGGATCACCTTCGCGCCGCAGCCAGGCCCAGGTGTCGGCCAGGGTCTCGCGCAGGGGCCGGACGGTGAGCCCGGCCGCCAGGGCGGCGCGGACGTCGGCGTCGTGCAGGCCCGTCGGGTGGGGGCTGCCGGGGTAGCGCAGCCCGAACTCCATGCCGAGCGGGAAGTTCTCCCGCTCCAGCAGCTCCGGGGACGCCCACACCAGCTCGGAGTCTGAGCCGATCACCTGCGCGGCCGTGGTGAGCAGGTCACCGATCGTGGTGTGCCCGGCCGGTCCGGCGACGTTGAACACCCCGCCGGTGCCGCGTTCGGCCGCCGCCAGCATCCAGGCCGCCAGGTCGATCGCGTCGATGTACTGCAGGGCCGCGTCGGCCGGTCCCGGGGCGAGCACGGGGCCGCCCCTTTCGAGCCGCCGCAGCCACCAGGGAATCCGCCCGACGTCCTCGTACGGGCCGAGGATCATGCCCGCCCTGGCCAGCAGCGCATGCTTCCCGAACGCCTCCAGCACAGCCAGCTCGCCGCCACGCTTGGCCGCGGCGTAGTCGGTGCCGTCCTGCATGCCGGGATCACCGGCCACGAGCGGCGCGCTCTCGTCGGCTCCGGCCGGCCAGGGCCAGGCGTAGACGGCGCGGCTGGAGACGTAACCGTAGTGCCCCGTCCGTCCGGCCAGCAGCCGGGCGCTGTCCCGGACCACGCTCGGTGCCCACGCCCAGGTGTCGATCACCGCGTCCCAGGAACGCTCGCCGAGCGCCTGTCGTACCGCGTCGGGGTCGGTGCGATCGGCGACCAGCGCTTCCACCCCTGGTGCGGGCGGGCGGGACAGCCCGCGATTGAGCGTGGTGACCGTGTCGCCGCGCCGCAGCGCGACCTCCACCACCGCGCGGCCGACGTGGTGGGTGCCGCCCATGACCAGTACACGCATTGCCGTCCCCTCAACCCGCCAGCTGGAAGCCGCGCTCGATCAGCCTGCGCACCGGCCCCCACGACGACAGCCGCAGGGGAAGCTGGGTCAGCTCCAGCACCAGCGGGTTGCGCGGGGCGTACACTTCCTTGACCCGGCGGCCGAGTTTCTGCTTCTTCTCCGCTTCCGGCCGTAGCTCGGCCTCCCAGTTCGCCAGCGCGGCCGGGACGTCGTGGCCGTGGCGTTCCAGGGCGGCGCCGAGCCGGTCGGCGCCGCCGACTGCGAGTGAGGAGCCGTAGCCGGCGAACAGCGTCACGCACCACGCGGCGTCGCCGAGCAGCACGATCCTGCCTGTGCTCCACCGGTCGACCACGATCTGGCTGATGCTGTCGAAGTAGACCGAATCAGCCGTCTTCAGCCCTTCCAGGGCGTGGGGGACCAGCCACCCCATGTCGCCGTAGAGCTCGTGCAACTCCTCCAGCGACGCCCCTGCCCGGCCGCCGTCGGTGCGGTAGCCGAAGAAGGCGGCGGTACGGCCGTCGCCGACGCTCATCATCGCGAACGTGCGTCCGCCCGCGCTGATCGAGCCGGTCGTCTGGGCGGGCAGGTCGGCCGGCGGCTCCTTCAGCATGTAGACCGCGACCCGGTGTTCCAGGTCGAGCCGGTAGTCCTCTTCCGGGCCGAACGCCAGCGCGCGCGTCGCCGAGTGCAGCCCGTCGGCGCCGATCAGCAGGTCGGCGTGCTCTGTGCTCCCGTCGCTGAGCGTGACGTGCACCGCGTCGGCGTCCTGCTCGACGGCGGTGATCGTGGTGCCGAACCGGATCGTGGTGTGATCGGCGACGGCCTCGTACAGCACGGCCTCGATGTCGCCGCGCAGGATGGTGAACGACCTTTTGCCCATGGTGGCGGCGATCGTCGCGGCGTCGAGGGAGAAGCGGCGTGCCCCCTCGGGCTTGCGGTAGACCAGCTCGCGCGTCACGAACGCGCGCCGCCGCAACTCCGGCAGGACGCCCATCCGCTCGGCCCCGTCATAGCCGATGCCACCGAACGTCACTCCGTAGCCGCCACCACGACGCTGCGGCGCGCGCTCGATCACCAGCGTCTCCCAGCCCGCTTGATGTAGTCGCAGCGCCGCCGCCAGCCCGGCGATCCCCGCCCCGATGATGATGGCCCGCATGTCCCAGCTCCCTTTGTGTCTATAAAAACAAACCGGGAATATGTTCTCACGATTTCTCGCGCAGGTCGAGACCCGCTGGTCGCGGCCCGCGGGTCTCGACCTGCCTGCGCCATGCCCGCGGCAAGGTCGCCGCGAGCGTTGTGCCAGATCAGCGTTGACGCTCTGCCCTCCGGGCAGGGGCGCGGAGGACGGCGGCATCGCGGGCGGCCATCGCATCCAGCAGGCTGGTGCCGCGCCGTTGGAGCAGCCGTACGGTGAGCGCCGGCGTGGCGTACAGGACGATGCCGGCCAGGAGGATCCCGGACAGGACGGTCACCCACGGCGAGCCGCCGGACACCGCGCCGGTCACACCTGGCAGGAAGGCGGCCGGCAGGACCAGAGAGAAGATCGTCATCTGCGCTCCGGTCGGATCACCCGCCTGCTGCCCGGGATAGACGCGGTCGCGGGCATCGGTGCCCACGGTCGGCATCACGAGCGCGAGCAGCGGCGCCAGGGCGCAGGCGGTCGCCGCCGCGGCGATGGCGCCGCCGACGGCGGCACCACCCGCGGGCGAGCCGGTCGCGGCCCACAGCACGGCCGCGAGCGCCAGGGACGGGACCCCGAACAGCAACGCCCACGCGACCATGCGCCCGCGCACGTCAGCCCTGGCAGCGCCCGGTGTGGTGACAAGCTGCCACAGGGCGGTGCCGTCCAGGGCATAGGTGTTGATCGCGACCATCCCCCCGAACACCGCCGCCGACGGTCCCACGAAGGGCAACGCCCAGCTCCAGCCGGTGAGCGCGACGATGCCCGCCATCAGCAGCGGCGTCAGCCAGGCGCTGCGCAGTTCCACTCCGCGCGCCGGGTCGCGCAGCCAGGTGGCCAGCTCTCGCGACACGACCGCCGACACCTGCGGGCCGATGAACGGCAACGACAGCGGACGTCCCGGTACGGCCGGCCGCTGAGGTGCCGCCCGGCGGGGTGGGCGGCGCAGGGCGCGAGCCGTCAGCGCGATCCAGCCCAGGTGCAGCAGGGCCCCCGCGGCCAGCAGCGCCGCCAAGGGCAGAAGCGCCGTGCCGAAGCCGGCACCGTCGCGGGCGGCGAGCGCCGCGCGGTAACCCCAGCCCGTGGGCAGGGCGGCGAGCACGTCGATGACCTGAGCGGGCAGCCGGCCGAGGGTGATGGTGGTGTCTCCCTCGCCGAGACGCGGCGCCAGCCAGGCGGCGATCGGCACCCAAGCGGCGAACGACACCGCGAGCATGATCGCGGTCTGCGTCGCCGCCATGGTCATCCCGGCCCGGGTCTGCAACAACCAGGCCATCAGCGCCGCCACCGTCTTGCCCGCCCAGACCAGCAGATACAGCTGCGCCACGAGAGCCCCGACGGCGCTCGCCACCGCCGCGGGGTCTCTCGGCGCGGCGAGGATGACCAGGGACGACAGGCAGGCCAGCGTGATCAGCGGGCCGACGCCGAGCAGTTCGGTCCACGACAGCGCCCGCGCCAGCCGCCACGGCGGCAGTGGATAGCCGCGCAACCACTCGCGCGAGATGACCGATGGCTCGTGGCGAGGCTGGGCCAGAGGCCCGAACACCCACATACCTCCCCACACGGTGAGCGCCACGGCGATCCAGCCCTCGTCGATCACGCCGCGCGAGGCCGCCACCGAGCCCGCGGCCACCAAGGCGGCCAGGACCAGGCCGGCCACCAGGCTGAAGGCGCGCTCGTTGTGCGGGCCGTTGCGGAACAGGCGCAGTTTGAGCGCGAACAGGGTGCCCGTCATCGCAGCCACTCCAGCGGACGTACCGGGTCGGCACCCACCAGCTCGACGAACCGCTCGTTCAGCGTCGAGCCCGCGGCCACCTCCTCCACCGGTCCCTCCGCCAGCACCCGTCCGCCGGCCACCACCGCCACCCGGCTGCAGTTGCGCTCGACGAAGTCCATGATGTGGCTGGACAGGAGCACGGTGCCGCCCGCGCCGACGTATTGCTTGAGCACCTGCTCGATGGCGTGGGCCGAGACCGGGTCGATGGCCTCGAACGGCTCGTCCAGCACCAGCACCCGGGGCCGGTGCAGCAGCGCCAGCGCGAGATTGATCTTCTTGCGCATGCCGGTGGAGTACTCCACGATCAGCGTGCGCGGGGCCGCGTCCAGCCGGAGGATCTCCAGGAGATCGCGCGCCCGTGCCTGCCAGCCGTCGTCCAGGCCACGCAGCCCGGCGCTGTAGCGCAGAACCTCGGTGGCGGTCAGCCGCTCGGGCAGGGACAGCCCGTCCATCATCATGCCGAGCTGGGCGAGGGCGGCCTCCCGGTCGGTTCGCAGATCATGGCCGGCGATCCTGATCGTCCCGGAGGTCGGCTCCCGTAGCCCGCATACGGCTGTCAGGGTCGTGGTCTTACCGGCGCCATTGGGGCCCACGATGCCGTAGAACATCCCCGGCGGGATGCTGAGGTTGAGCCGGTCGACGGCGAGCACGGTGCCGAAGCGCTGCGTCAGGTTCGTCACTTCGATGGCGGGGGTGCAGAGATCTGGCATCGAACGTCGTCACCTGGCCGTGTGCGCGAGGATGACGTCGGCCAGGTTCTCGTGCACCTCGGGTGGCAGGGTGTGGCCCATGCCCTGGACGATCATCAGGCGCGCGTCGGGGATCTGGTCGGCGATGAGCGCGCTGTGGCCCGGCTTGACCGGTTCGTGGCTGCCTTCGATGACCAGCGTGGGGGCCTTGACCTGGTGGAGCACGCCCATCGGCTCGAAGTCGGGTTTGGCGGCGGCGGCCAGCCGGTGGTTGGCCGTCGCGGTCAGGTCGCGGGCCCGGTCGTGGATGCGTTCCTGCAGGCGGCGGGCGGCTTCCTCGTCGAAGGGCAGTCCGGTGCCGTGCAGCAGGCGCTGTTCGGCGATCATGGCGTCGATCTGCGCTCGGCGGCCGGCAGGGGGAGGGGTGGCCATCAGTGTGCGGTAGAAGGCGACGAACTCCGGTGTCGGTTCTGGCAGGCTGTCCTCGGGCTGAGGCTCGCCCATCAGCGCTCGCATGATCACCGCGCCTTCGCCGCCGCCCAGCGGGGAGGAGCCGATGACGGTCAACGAGCGCACCCGCTCGGGCGCCTCGGCCGCGATGTACTGGCCGAGCAGGCCGCCCGCCGAATGGCACACCAGGTGGGCGCTGTCCAGGCCGTGGGCGTCCATCACGCGGTAGACGTCATTCTTGATGTCGTCCCAGGTGTACGGCGTCTTCTCGAAGTCCACGGTGTCGGACCCGCCGGTGTCGCGGTGGTCGTACCGGATCACCCGGCGGCCCCCGGCGGTCAGCAGGCCGACGAACTCATCGGGCCACAGTACGCCTTGCGACATCGAACCCATGATCAACAGGATCGGCTCGTCCGTGGCGGCGCCGAACTCCTCACTCCATATGTTCACGTTCTGCATGGCCCAAAGCATGCCGTAACCCGCTATGGAGGTCTTCCGTAGGACTACTGGCCGCGCCCGTACAGGCTCCGGCTACCACCGGGGCCGGCGCGGCACCCCTGGTGATACGCGCTCATGCATGATCGAGAAGTTCATCCGTCTTCGTCACAGCTGAAGCGGTCTGCCCGCCCGGTCGTTCGGCGATCGGCGAGATGTGAGCGCTGAGTGATCTGCAAGGCGACATGGTGGCCACCTTCACCACCAGCGTGCAGTCCTCGACCGCCTACGACCCGTTCGGCTCGGTCATTGCTCAGCCCGGCACCAATACCGGTCTCGGCTACCAGGCGAATACACCGACCCGGACACCGGCAAGCCGCCCTGGCGATCGGCCTTCTGTTCCTCCAGAGGCGCCTGTCGAGGACCGCACCGGCGGCAGACCGTCCTGCTCCCAGACCTTCCTGGCCCACCGGCCTCGACCCGTCAGCTCTGGCCCTCCTGGCCCCGCACGCGATGGACGCTGGCCCAGGGACGGGTTACGACTCTTGTTCTTCCCGGCCGGGATGACCAGCCGTGGCGGCCACGCTCGCGTGCCGAGGCCTGGTCTGCGAGGGACCTCTCCCGGAGGTACTCCCGTCCCAGTTCCGCCATCCCGGCGAAGAACGCGAACAGCGCCGCCCCGTGCCTGCTCGGGTCGTACACCCCCTGCGGCGGCGCTCACCCGACGCCGATGCGGCGATGCAGGTCAATGCCTCCGTCGAGGCCACCGGAACTCGACCCGGTGGCCTTGTGGGTCCGCCTTGACCTTGACCCGAGGTCAAGGCGGATGCTGACCGCATGACGCATTCACAGGCTTCCTCGTGGACCGGCATGGTGGCTGTCGACGACACGGCCCTGGCGGTCACCGATACCCGCGGCCCCGGTCAAGCCGTCGTGTATCTCAACGGCTCCTATGCGAGCCAGCGCTCCTGGCGGCGGGTGATCGCCGAACTCGGCCACCGGTGGCGACACCTCACCTACGAC
>NZ_JBFAPT010000052.1:0-41120 GCF_040676845.1 Nonomuraea sp. NPDC049504 | reverse complement strand
GGCCGTCGCCGCGCTGCCCGCCTCCGACGCGGGCGACGACGACGCCCGTTTCACCGTGGACGGCGCCGAGGCCCACGAGCTCAGGCCGCGGCGTCCGTCAGGTGCGCTTCCAGAAGGGGCCGCGCCTGCCTCCGTCGCCGGGGGCGCCCGGAGTTCCTGGGTCGCCCGCCGGTCTCACGCCCGCCGAGCGTGGATCGCCCGCCGGTGGCGGGGGAGTCGGGCCGGTCAGGGCCGTGAGGACCTCGACGGCGCGGGCGTGCAGGGCGTGGGCGTCCGCGCCAGGACGCTCGGCCGCCGCCAGCTCGGCCGCCAGGCGTTCCAGTTGCTCGTTCCCCCCGAGGTACGCCGCCAGCGCCGCCAGCCGGGTGCCCAGGTCGGCCAGGTAGAGCAGGTCGGGTGCGGCCAGGGCCCTGAGGCGGTCGAGCTCGGCCACGAGCTGGGGGCGTACCGACTCCAGACGCCCGCCGGCCACCCGGCCGCGACCCCGGCGCGGCCCGCCGGGACCCATCGGCATGGGCGCCGGCGAGGGAGGCAGGGCGCCGCCGTCCTGCGGCCCTCCGGTGAGGAAGCCCCGCTCCATCTCCATCCCGCCCGCGCTGCTCAGCCCGGGCTGCGGCGTCCGCATCCTGGCCGGGCTCGCCGGCGCGGCGGCCAGCATGACGTTCGCCCCGAAGGCGCCCATCCCGGGCGACTGCGGCGGCTCCCACCCGCTCGGCGGCTCGACCGGCTGGATGACGCGATGCTGCGGCCCCTCGCCGGCGACCTGCCGGGTGTCCACCGCCACGTACGCGGTGAACCGGCAGAGCACGCCGTACTCCAGCGAGGTGCGCACGATGCGCTCCTCCAGGTCGTGCTCGCCCATGGCGTACCGGTCCTCCAGCTCGCGCAGGTGAGCGCGGGCCCACACGGCCGTGATGGCCGGATTGTCCACCGTGACGCCGTCCACGCGCTCCTCCCACGGCCCCCGCGCGGTCAGCCCCCGCACGGTCACCGACGAGCCCTCGCGACAGCGCCCGTACGCGCGCAGCGGCACCCCCGGGAAGATCGACCCCAGATGGGTGACGGTCTCCGGCTCGACCTCCAGGCCCTTGAGCGCCAGGTCGGTGACCAGGGGAGCGCCGATCCTGCGGTGGATGTGCTCCATGGCCGCGTCCAGCCGGTCCTCCGACTCGACCAGCTCGCACCGGCCCGCGCCGAGCCCCGCGAGACGGCCGAGGAACCCGGCGTTCACCGCCCTGTCGATGCCCACCGCGTGCACGCGCATGGCCGACAGCGCGCCGCCCGCCTGCTCCAGGATCTGGTCCTCGTTGCCGACCTGGCCGTCGGTGACGAGCACGACGACCCGCTCGCGGCCCTCCGTGCGGCCGTCGAGCAGCGCGACGGCCCGGCGCAGCGGCTCCAGCAGCTCGGTGCCGCCCCGGGCGTCGACCCTCGCGAGGTGCTCGACCGCGCGGTAGCGGTTGCGGTCGGACGCCTCTGCCAGCCCCTCGAACGCCTCCTCCACCACCGAGTCGAACGTCAGCACCGCGAACCTGTCGTGCGAGGTCAGCGTGTCGACGATGCGCGCGGCGGCCCGGCGGGCGCAGACCATCTTCCAGCCGCCCATGCTGCCCGAGCGGTCGAGCAGCAGCACCAGGTCGCGCGGCGTGCGGGCGCCCTCCAGCGGCGGCGGCAGCACGGTCAGCGCGAACGTGCCCTTGCCGCCCGCCTGCCCGCCCGCCTGCCCGTCCAACTGGAGAGCCGTGGAAGCGGCGAACGTCAGCCGCAGCACGAAGTCGCGGTCCAGCCGCTCGCCGGGGCGCAGGCGTACCGTGCCGCCCTTCTCCTCGACCACGTGCAAGCTGGAGGCGAGCTCGCGCAGCTCCAGCCCGGCCGCGTCCACGGTGGCCGTCAGCGACAGGCGTACGGGGTTGGGGAAGCCGGGCAGCAGCACCGGCGGGCTGATCCTGGAGGCGTCGGGCACGGCGTCGGTGTCGGGCGCCACGCCGTCGCCGGCCGGCGGGCCGTCGATCGGGCGGCCGGGGATGTAGCGCGGCGCCACGACCAGCGGGAACCTGAACGTGGCGGCGCCGTCCTCGTACGGCAGCGGCTGGCTCATGCTCAGGCGCACCGAGACGCGCTCGCCGGGCAGGATGTTGCCCACCCTGATCGTGAACACGTCGGGCCGGTCCTCCTCGGCGATCGCCGCCCGCCTGCCCTCGCGCAGCGCCCGGTCGTAGTCGGCCCTGGCCTGGCCGCGCTCCTTGAGCACGCCCTCGACGACCCGGTCGTCGGCCTCCATGCGGAAGCCGGTCACCGCCGCCCTGTCGGGCAGCGGGAAGACGTAGGTGGCCTCCAGCGTCACGTCGTACGGGTTGGTGAACCCCTGCGTGACCTCGACCCCGGTGATCAGGCCCGAGATGGCGGCGGTCACGTCCACGCTCTCCAGCGGCAGGTTGCCGCGCTCGGTCAGCAGCGCGCCGAACCCGGCGTCCGGCACCGGCAGGCACCGCGCGGGCTCCAGCGAAGTGATCCTCATGTCAGCTTCCTCTCTTCGAGCACCGCGAGCAGCGGCCCGGCCGCCGCCAGCACCGCCTGAACGTCCTCATCCGACAGCGCCCGTCTTCCGTCGAGCACCAACCGCACCCCATCGCCCAGCCTGACCCCCGTGACGACCCCGGCCGCCGGCCCAGGCTCAGCAGCGCCGGCGGCGGACACCTCCGGTGGGCTACCCGGCCGCTCAGCCCAGAAGCGCGCCCGCTCCCCGCCCCCTGCGGCGGCCGGGGCGGGGCCGGGGCGGGGGAGCGACCCGTTCAGGCCGGACGCCTGCTCCAGAGTGTGGTCGGTGGCGCCGGTCAGGGCGGTCTGGATCTCGGCGATCGAGTGGCCGGCGGCCTGCATGCGCTTGACCGCCACGAGCTGCAGGAGGTGGCGGCGGCCGTAGCGGGCGATCCTGCCGCGCCGGGTGAGCGGCGGGTCGAGCAGCCCGATCGTCGTGTACCACCTGATCAGCCGCTCCCCTGGCACATCACGGACCCGTCCGTTCGCGGAGTGACCGGCGGCCGCCGCGCCGTCGCGCAGCGCGCGGGCCGCGTGCTCGGCCAGCTCGCCGATCGTCCAGGTCTCGCTCATACCTCCACAATGACACTGTCATTGTTACAGTGTCAACGTGCTCGTGTGGTGGAAGAACCGCAGGCCGAAAACCGTTCTAAATGTGTAAAAGCCGACCGGCGGGGAGGAAAGTACGCATGGCTACAATCACCGGACCACTCTCGGGCGACGCCAAGAACACCGTCGTCGAGGCCCTCCAGGGCGCCCTGGTCGATCTCATCGATCTGTCCCTGGTCGCCAAGCAGTCCCACTGGAACCTCATCGGCTCCCACTTCCGCCCCATCCATCTGCAGCTCGACGAGGTCACCGACCTCGCCAGGACCCACATGGACACCATCGCCGAGCGCGTGGTGGCCCTGGGCGCCAACCCGGACGGCCGCGCCGCGACCGTCTCCCGCGAGACCAAGCTCCAGCAGCCGGACGGCGGCTGGCAGGAGGACGGCAAGGTCGTGGCGACCATGACCGACATCCTGGGCGGCATCAGCAAGCGCATGTACGAGCGCATCGCGGCCACCGAGGAGGCCGACCCGGTCAGCCAGGACCTGCTCATCGCCGTGGCGCAGGAGGTCGACAAGCAGCACTGGATGTTCCAGGCACAGCGCTGATCCGAGGGCGCGCGACGAAGGAGAGCCCGGGCGTACGGCCCGGGCTTTCGTGTGCCCGGGGCCGTCCGTGCCGGGGGCGGTGGCGAGGTTTGCGGAGAGTTTGGTTTCGCGAGTCCCTGTCATTCATGTCGGTGCGGTCGACTAGCGTGGCACCTAGAGGGAGGCCCCACGATGTCGCACAAGACTCTCCTCCGCACGGGCCCGCTCTTGCCGGGCGGCATCAGCCCGTACGGTCCGCTCGGACTTCCGGGCCCCGACGGCCTGGCGCTGCCCCCTGGGTTCGCCGGCCGGGTGGTGGCCCGCAGCGGTCACAAGGTCGCCGGCCTGACCTGGCACGCGGCCCCCGACGGCGGCGCCTGTTTCCCCGACGGCGCCGGCTGGATCTACGTCTCCAACTCCGAGCTGCCCCTGCTCGGCGGCGCGTCGGCGCTGCGGTTCAGGGCCGACGGCAGCATCGGCGACGCCTACCGCATCCTGTCGGGCACCGACCTCAACTGCGCGGGCGGCGCCACGCCGTGGCACACGTGGCTGTCGTGCGAGCTCGGCCACCGCGGCCGCGTCTTCGAATGCGACCCCTACGGCGCCCGCGCCGCGCGTCCCCGGCTGGCGATGGGCCGCTTCAAGCACGAGGCCGCCGCCTGCGACCCGGAGCGGCGGGTCATCTACATGACCGAGGACGAGCCCGACGGCTGCTTCTACCGGTTCAGGCCGGGCGACTGGGGCGACCTGACGGAGGGCACGCTCGAGGTGCTGTGCTCGTCGGGCCGCTGGCAGGCGGTGCCGTCGCCGGCCGCGCTGCTCAAGGAGGCCCGCCACCAGGTCGAGGGCGCCCGCCACTTCGACGGCGGCGACGGCTGCCACTACGCCGGCGGGGTGTGTTATTTCACGACGAAGGGCGACACCGGGCTGTGGGCGTACGACGCGCAGACCGCCACGCTCGACCGGCTGTGCGAGGGCGTGCGGGCCATCACCGCCGCGCCCTCCGGTGACCTCTACGTCGCCAGAGAGCGCGCCGAGATCGACGTGATCGCGCCCGACCGGGCGGTCACCCCGTTCCTGCGCCTGGAGGGCCACCACGGGGCCGAGCTGACCGGGCTCGCGTTCTCGCCCAGCGGAGAGCGCCTCTACTTCTCGGCCAGGCGCGGCCGCACCGAGGGCCACACCTTCGAGGTGACGGGCCCCTTCCGTCCCTGAGCGCTCAGGCGAGGTCGAGGGTCCACATCTCCTCGACCAGCTCGACCCCGTTCTCCGAGCCCTTCTCCGCCGACTCCAGCTCGAACCCGGCCGCCCGGTAGATGCGCCGCGCGCTGGTCAGGCAGTCGCGGGTCCACAGCGTGACGCGCCGGCAGCCCTCGTCGCGGGCGTGCCGTACGCACTCCTCGACCAGCCGCCGCCCGATGCCGAGGCCGCGCGCGGACGGCTCGACCAGCAGCAGCCGCAGTTTCGCGGTCTCGTCGTCCTGCCGCATGCAGAAGACGCAGCCGGCCCGCTCGCCGTTCACCTCGGCGATCCACCCGGCGTCGCGGGCGGGGTCGAAACCGGCCACGATGCCGGCGACGAGCTGCTCGAACGCGGTGCCCCAGCCGTACTCGGCGCTGTAGAGCACGCCGTGCCGGTAGGCGACCCAGCCGAGGTCGCCGGTGCGCGGGGGCCTGATCACGTACGAGCGGGGCTCGCGCGCCCCGTCGAGCACCTGCCTGATCGCCGCCATGCCGCCGACCAGCCGCGCCTGGTCCTCCTCGGCCAGCTCGCCGAGCAGCTGCGCGATCTCCTCGCCCGAGCGCCGGTCGAGCGCCGCGAAGACCTCGGCCCCGCCGGGGGTGAGCCGGACGAGCTGCTTGCGTGCGTCGGAGGCCGAGCGCTCGCGCTCCACGAGCCCGTCGTTCTCGAAGCGGGTCAGGATGCGGCTGAGGTAGCCGGCGTCGAGGCCGAGCAGGCCGCGCAGCTCCCCGGTCTCGACCCGGTCGGTCTGCGCCAGCTCGAACAGCACGCGTGCCTCGGTCAGTGAGTACGGCGAGTCGTGCATACCCGCCTGGAGCACGCCGATCATCTTCGTATAGAACCGGTTGAAGGCCCTGATCTCAGTAACCCTTGCTTCTGTCAACGAACTCATTGCTTCAGTCAACCATAGGAGGATCCCCGCTGTGAAGCACCTGCGCATAGGCGGATACGGCCCGGGCATCGTCACGATCGATGACGGAAAGGAGCACGGCCTCGCGCGGGTGACGGCGCCGTCCTTCCTCGCCGCCCACCCCACGCTCCCGGTGCTGTACGCCGCGGGCGAGCTCGAACGCGGCTGGCTCACCGCCTTCGAGGTCACCAGCGAGCTGACCCCCTTCGACGAGCGCCCGAGCGAGGGCCACAGCCCCTGCCACGTCGCCGTCGACCCCACCGGCACACTGCTCGCGGCGGCCAACTACGGCGACGGCACGGCGGTCGTGTACCACCTGGACGAGCGCGGCGCCTTCACGGGCGAGCCGCTCGTGCTGCGCAACGAGGGCTCGGGGCCCCACACGGAGCGCCAGGAGGGCCCGCACGCCCACCAGTGCGTCTTCCACGACGGCCTGCTGCACGTCTCCGACCTCGGCACCGACGAGATCCGCCGCTACCGCCCCGACGGCACCCGGCTGGAGCCGATCACGCTGAGCCCCGGCACGGGCCCGCGCCACTTCGCGTTCGCCGGCGACCGCCTCTACGTCGCGGGCGAGCTCGACGGCACCGTCACGCTCATCGACGGCGAGCGCCGCACCAGCGTGCCCGCCTCCCGGCAGGAGGGGGCCAACGCGCCCTCCCACCTCCAGCTCGACGGCGACTTCGTCTACGTCGCCAACCGCGGCCCCAACACCGTCTCGGTGCTGCGCGCCGGCGACCTGTCCCACGTGGCCGAGGTGCCGACCGGCGGCGACTGGCCCCGGCACTTCGCCATCGACGGCGAGCACATGTACGTGGCCAACCAGTACGCGAACACGGTCACCCGCTTCACCCTGCGCGACGGGGTGCCCGCGCCGGACGGGGTGGCGTACGAGGTGGACAGCCCGGCCTGCGTCCTGGTCATGTAAGGACTTCACCAAGTCGCGGCCAGAGGAGGCACGCCACGCCGACCATGGGCGCGTGCGCAAGGTGCTCCTCGTCGTCCTCCTGCTCGCCGCCGGCTGCGGCGAGCCTCCTCCGGCCGCGCCGCGACCCGTCGCGCCGCCCGCTCCGATCGTGGGGGCGGACGTGCAGGAGTCCTGGCGGATCCACAAGCAGGGCGCCGAGCACGAGATCGAGGGGTACGCCGACCGGGTGAGCGTGCTGCCCGGCGAGCGGCTGCGGCTGCACGTCTCCACGACCGCGCCGCGCTTCACCGCCCGCGCCTTCCGCATGGGCGCCAACCCGGCGAAGGTGTGGGAGTCCGACCCGGTCAAGGGGGTGCGCCAGACGCCCGCCAAGGTCGTGGACGGCACGGTCACCGCCGCCCACTGGACGCCGTCGCTGACCGTGGACACCGACGGCTGGCCCGAAGGCTCGTACCTCATCAGGCTCGACGCCTCCACCGGCGCACAGCGCTACGTGCCCGTCACCGTGCGCTCGGCCTCCACCGCCGGCCGTGTCGTCCTGGTGAACGCGGTCACCACCTGGCAGGCGTACAACCTGTGGGGCGGGCGCAGCCTCTACCAGGGCCCCGGCGGGTACGCCGACCGCTCCCGCGCCGTCACCTTCGACCGGCCGTACGACCACAGTGGCGCCCGCCTCTTCCTCGACTTCGAGAGTGAGGCGCTGGCGGTGGCCGAGCAGAGCGGCGTGCCGCTGGCGTACCTGACGAACCTCGACCTCGTCCCCGGCGCGCTCGACGGCGCCCGCGCGGTGATCTCGCTCGGCCACGACGAGTACTGGTCGCCCGGCATGCGCCAGGTCGTCACCCGGGCCAGGGACAGCGGCACCAACCTCGCCTTCCTCGGCGCGAACGCCGTCTACTGGCGCATCGCCGTGCACGGCAGGACGGTCGCCTGTGACAAGGAGCGCGACTGCCGGCTCTGGCGCGACACCCGGCCGGAGAGCGCGCTGGTGGGGCAGATGTACGACTGCTTCCCCGCCGAGGGCGTCTACCGGGTCAGCAGGCCCGACCACTGGATCTTCGCCGGGACCAAGGGGCGCAGCTTCCCCGGGCTCGTCGGCGTGGAGACCGACCGGGTGTCGCGCGGCTCGCCCGACGGGGTGCAGGTGCTGGCCGAGTCGCCGTTCTCGTGCGGCGGGCGGCGCAGCGTCACGCACAGCACCTACTACACGGCGCCGAGCGGGGCCGGGGTGTTCGCCTCGGGCACGATGCGGTGGGTGTGCGGGCTGCGCGGCAAGCGCTGCGGCCACGGCGTCACCGACTCCGCCGCCGCCTTCACCCGCCGCGCCACCTTGAACCTCCTCACCCGCTTCGCCCAGGGCCCCGCCGCCAAACCCTGATCCCACACCCCCGGGTGGCCCGTCGGCATGACCTGATCCCGCGAGCGCGCCCCCCGGGCCCCGGCAGGGCTCTTTGTCAGGGGGGTGGGGTGGGCCACGCCTGCGCAGGCTGCCCCCGCGAGCCCCAGCCCCATATCTGCCGGGCGCTCGGAGGGGCGGGTCAGGTGGGGCGGGCGGCGGTGCGGGTCAGGGTCACCGCGGCCTGCCAGCGGGCGTAGGCGGCATCGTCGCGCTCGCCAGGCTCGAAGCGGCGGTCGAGGCGCCAGGTCTCGCGCAGCTCGGCCTGCGAGCCCCACACGCCCGCCCCCAGGCCGGCCAGGAAGGCCGCGCCCAGCGCCGTGGTCTCCTGGATCGCGGGGCGCTCGACGGCGGTGCCGAGCTGGTCGGCCTGGACCTGCATGAGCAGGTCGTTGGCGCTGGCCCCGCCGTCGGCCTTGAGCACCTGCACCGACCCGGCCGTCATCGACTCGACCACGTCGCGCACCTCGAACGCGATGGCCTCCAGCGTCGCCCTGACCAGGTGCGCCCGGGTCGTGCCGCGCGTGATGCCGGTGATCAGCCCGCGCGCCTCGGGCTCCCAGTGCGGCGCGCCGAGCCCGGTCAGCGCGGGCACGAACACCACCCCGCCGCTGTCGGCCACCGTACGCGCCAGCGCCTCCGACTCCGGCGCCGACCCGATCAGCCCCAGCCCGTCGCGCAGCCACTGCACCGCCGCGCCGGTGACGAAGATCGACCCCTCCAGCGCGAACGTGCGCTCACCGGCGGGCGTCTGCCAGGCCACCGTGGTCAGCAGCCCGTTCTCCGGCCTGGCGATCTTCTCGCCGAGGTTCGCCAGCACGAACGAGCCGGTGCCGTAGGTGCACTTCACGTCGCCCACATCGAAGCACGTCTGCCCGAACAGCGCCGCCTGCTGGTCACCGGCGACCCCGCTGATCGGCAGGTCGAGCCCGAGGAAGGAGGACGGGTCGGTCCGGCCGAGCGGCCCGAAGTTGGGCACGATCTCCGGCAGCGCCGGCTCGGGCACGCCGAACAGCTCGCACAGCTCCGGCTCCCACCCGCCGGACGCGAGCCCGTACAGGGGGTGCGCGAGGCGTTGGACGGGTCGGTGACGTGCCGCGCGCCCGCCGTCAGCCGGGCGATGAGGTACGAGTCCACCGTCCCCACGGCGACGGCCCCCGACGTGACGCCCGCCCACACCCCGGGGTCGTGCTCGGCCAGCCAGGTGAGCTTGGTGGCGGTGAAGTAGGGGTCGAGCCGCAACCCGGTCAGCTCGCTCACCCGCGGCTCGTGCCCGGCGTCGCGCAGCCGCCCGCACAGCCCCGCGGTGCGGCGGTCCTGCCAGACGATGGCGCGGCGCGGCGCGGCCAGCGTGCGGCGGTCCCACAGCACGGCGGTCTCACGCTGGTTGGTGATGCCGACGCAGGACGGCCGCAGCGAGGTGCCGCGCAGCGCGGCGGCGCAGGCCGACAGCGTGGCCTGCCAGATGTCCTCGGGGTTGTGCTCGACCTGGCCCGGCTCGGGGAAGTGCTGGGCGAACTCCTCGTACCCCTTGCTCGCGACGCTTCCGTCCTCCGTGACGACGAGCGCCGTCACTCCCGTCGTCCCGGCGTCAATGGCCAACACGGTCACGGACATTCCTCCTCTAACGATCACGACACGACCGGGCGCCCAGGTTTAATTCCGCAGCCTCGCGTTTGGTCTAGACCACTGCGTGTGATGCCGGGCACAATGCGAGTCTGACATCAGGTCTGGTTCGTGACCCCTATCGGGAGGAACCCGCCATGCGTATTGGAGTGCTCACCGGAGGCGGCGACTGCCCCGGGCTCAACGCCGTCATCAGGGCAGTGGTGCGTAAGGGGGTGAGCGTCTACGGGCACGAGTTCGTCGGCTTCCGTGACGGCTGGCGCGGCCCCCTGGAAGGCGACACGATGCCACTCGACATTCAAGCCGTACGCGGCATCCTGCCGCGCGGCGGCACCATTCTGGGCTCTTCCCGCACCAATCCGATCAAGATCGAGGGCGGTGTCGACCGGATCAAGGAGAATCTCGCCGCGACCGGCGTCGACGCGCTGATCGCCATCGGCGGCGAGGACACCCTTGGCGTCGCCAAGCAGCTCTACGACCGTGACGTCCACGTGGTGGGCGTGCCCAAGACCATCGACAACGACCTGTCCGGCACCGACTACACCTTCGGCTTCGACACCGCCGTCAACATCGCGACGGAGGCCATCGACCGGCTGCACACCACCGCCGAGTCCCACCACAGGGCGCTCATCTGCGAGGTCATGGGCCGCCACGCCGGCTGGATCGCGCTGCACGCGGGCATGGCGGGCGGCGCCAACGTCATCCTCATCCCGGAGAAGCCGTTCGACATCGACCGGGTCTGCGAATACGTCGAGTCCCGCTTCCGCACCCGCTACTCGCCGATCATCGTGGTCGCCGAGGGCGCCCACCCCGTCGAGGGGCAGATGGAGCTGCAGGCGGGCACGCTCGACGCGTTCGGGCACGTCCGGCTGGGCGGCATCGGCGAGGTGCTGGCCAAGGAGATCGAGAAGCGCACCGGCAAGGAGGCCCGCACCACCGTGCTCGGCCACATCCAGCGCGGCGGCACCCCGACGGCCTACGACCGGGTGCTGGCCACCAGATTCGGGCTGCAGGCCATCGACGCGGCCCACGAGGGCGACTTCGGCAAGATGGTCGCGCTGCGCGGCACCGACATCGTCCGCGTCGGGCTCGACGAGGCCACGGCCGAGCTGAAGACGGTGCCGGTCGAGCGCTACTCCGAGGCCGAGGTGTTCTTCGGCTGACTGTAAGCCGGTTGCAAGCGGGCGGCCGTACCGTCGAGAGCAGCGGGGTTATCCGCTACAACCCCCTCGGGGTACGGCTTGCGCCGCGTCACGTCGGCGGCCCACCTGTGCGCCGCAAGCCGTACCCATGACATAGCTCAACCGCGGGGCGTGCCGAAGAGATCCACCTCCGGCGCGCCCTCGGCGTTTCCGCGGCGCAGCCGCTCCTTGAACTCCGCCTCGCTGCGCAGCTCCTTCTCCGACGGCGACAGGACGACGGCGAGCAGGAGCCCCACCGTGACCAGGCTGATGCCGACGATGAGCGGCAGCAGGAAGTCGATGCCCTGAGCGCCGGCCACCGGCACCATGTCCGAGTGGGTCCGCACCGACATCGACGCCATGCCGGTGTAGTGCATGCCGGCCACCGCGATGCCCATGACGAGCGCGGCGCCGCCGATCTTCAGCGCGCCGGTCACCCGCAGCGCGAACCACAGCGCGGCCGTCGCCGCCGCCACCGCGATGAGCACCGACAGCGCGACGACGGGCGGGTCGTAGGAGACGTGGCCTGACATGTTCATCGCGGCCATGCCCAGGTAGTGCATGCCGGCCACGCCTGCGCCGGTCAGCACGCCGCCCGCGATCAGGCGGCTCGGCCGCTCGCCGCCGTGCGAGGCGAGGAACAGGCCGGCGCCCACGACGACGATCGCGAGCAGCGCCGACGCCACGGTGAGCGGCACGTCGTAGCGGATCACCGAGCCGGGCACGGAGAAGCCCAGCATGGCGACGAAGTGCATGGTCCAGATGCCGGTGCCGCCGATCGCGACGGCCGCGCCGGCCAGCCAGTACTTGGCCTCACGGCCGCCGGTGAGCCGTGCCCGCGCGGTCAGCAGCAGCCCCAGCATCGAGCCCACGCTGGAGACGGCGTACGCGAGCAGGGGCGTCAGCAGCCCGTGCGAGAAATGCTCGATCGGCGACATGCCCCACCCATCCCCTTACCGCATCGATGAGGGGAGTATGAGTGGGGCTCAGCTCTTCGCGCAAGTATCAGCAGGCACGGCCTTCAGCCGCGCCTGCTCACGCCTCCTGCGTTTCTTCCTAGCGGCGCCTGCCCCTGGATCGCGCGGGCTGCTGGCGCGGCGACGGGGCCGGCTGCGGCTGGACCGGCTGCGGTTGGGCCGGCTGCGTGGGCGGCATCGGCTGCATCGGCTGCTGGCGGCCCTGCATCGGCTGCGGCCGGCCGGGCACGGGAGCGGCCAGCGGCGCCGGGTAGGCGGCCAGCTGCTGCTGTTGCTCGGAGTTGCGCCGGCGCAGCTCCAGCTTGGCGAGCAGCTCCGCGTCCTCGGTGAGCTCCTCCTCCGACGGGGACAGGATCACCATGAGGAGCATGGTCAGGGTGATCAGGCTGATGACGGTCATGAGCGGGACGAGGAAGTCCAGCGCGTCGGCGCCGGCGACGTCGCCGATCACCGGGTCGACCGTGACGTGCATGGCGTACATGCCGGTGTAGTGCATGCCGGCCACCGCGAGGCCCATGACGAGCGCGGCGCCGGTGATCCAGATGGGCTTCCTGACCCGGGTGGTGAACCAGAGCGCGACCGTGGCCGCCACCACCGCGATCGCGACGGAGACGCCGACGAGCACGCGGTCGTAGGAGACGTGGGCGGACATCTTCATCGCGTACATGCCGAGGTAGTGCATGGAGGCCACGCCGAGCCCCGTGAGCAGGCCGCCGCCCAGCAGCGCAGGCCACCGGCCGCCGCCGTAGGAGACGAGGAACAGGCCGGTGCCGACGACCACGATGGCGACCAGGGCGGAGGCCGCGGTCAGCCAGACGTCGTACTTGATCTGGGTGCCCTCCACCTGGAAGCCCATCATGGCGATGAAGTGCATGACCCAGATACCCGTGCCGCCGATGGAGACGGCCGCGCCCAGCAGCCAGCGCACGCGTGCTCCGCCGCGCGAAGCGTGCGCCTGCGCGGTCAGCCGCAGCCCGAGCATGGAGCCCATGCAGGACATGACGTAGGCGAGCAGCGGTGTGAGCAGTCCGTAGGTGAAGTGATCCACAGCGGAGGTCATCTATCGGTCCTTGCGATTTAGGGGTTCCCGGATTTTGCCATCCCGGATGTCCCATTCGCATGGATATTGCAACTATCTGTCAAATCGCACTGTCGGAAACATGAGACATCCTCATAACTCTCCGGGGTGCGGGTGCCGCGCAGAGTGAGGGCAGAGTGAGGGCAGAGTGAGGGCAGAGTGAGGACGGTGAGGA
Organism: Nonomuraea sp. NPDC049504; assembly: GCF_040676845.1. NCBI lineage: Bacteria > Bacillati > Actinomycetota > Actinomycetes > Streptosporangiales > Streptosporangiaceae > Nonomuraea > Nonomuraea sp. NPDC049504. Next base: position 27,933 of record NZ_JBFAPT010000052.1, on the reverse strand, counting down.
GGGCGCGGCGCGGACTAAACTCGATGGGTCGCGACGTTGCCATCAACGGCCGCGTTCCCCATCTTCCCCGGAGGTTCCACCATGACGATGTCCGCCCTGGGCGAGCCGTGCGTTCTGCTCAAGCTGGGCGAGATCGTCCTCAAGGGCAAGAATCGCGAGCTGTTCGAACGCCGCCTCATCGGCAACATCCGTGACGCGCTCCAGAGCGTCGGCATCCAGGTCGACGTCCGCAGGCGGCACGGCGTGGTCGCGATCTTCCTGCCCAAGGGCGCCACCGCCGAGCAGGCCGACGCCGTCGCGGAGCGGGTCGCCGACGTGCCAGGACTGGTCTGGATCCACCGCGCCTGGCGGGTCGCCAAAGACCCCGACACCGTGCTCAAGGCCGGTCTCGAGCTGGCCGGCGAGAGCGAGGCGGCCAAGCGCGGCGCCCCCTTCGCGGTCCGCTCCCGCCGCCGCGACAAGCGCTTCCCGCTCAGCTCCAACGAGCTCGACCGGTTCGTCGGCGGCGCCATCAACGACGAGTACAACCTGCCCGTCGACCTCAAGAACCCCGAGCTGACCATCTTCATCGAGGTCGACAGGGACGAGGTGTTCGTCTTCACCGGCGGCATCCCCGGCCAGGGCGGCCTGCCCGTCGGCAGCAGCGGGCGGGCGCTCGTGCTCATGTCGGGCGGCATCGACTCGCCGGTGGCCGCCTACCGCATGATGCGGCGCGGGCTCCACGTCGACTTCCTGCACTTCTCCGGCATCCCCTTCACCACCTCCGAGTCGATCTACAAGGCGTACGCGCTGGTCAAGAAGCTCGACCGGTTCCAGGGCAAGTCGCGCCTGTGGGTGGTGCCGTTCGGCAAGGCGCAGCAGTCGATCCGCACCTCCGGCCAGGACCGCCTGGCCGTGATCGCGCAGCGGCGGCTCATGCTCAAGACCGCCGAAGAGGTCGCCCACCGCATCCGCGCCTCCGCGCTGATCACCGGCGACGCGCTCGGCCAGGTGTCGTCCCAGACGCTGGCCAACATCACCGCCCAGGACAACGCCGTCGACCTGCCGATCCTGCGGCCCCTCGTCGGGTGGGACAAGACGGAGATCATGGCCGAGGCCCGGCGCATCGGCACGCTCGAGATCTCCGAGCTGCCCGACGAGGACTGCTGCTCGCTGCTCGCGCCCAAGCGGGCCGAGACGCGGGCCAAGATCGAGGACCTCAAGCAGATCGAGAAGCGGCTCGACGCCGAGGAGCTGTGCGTCCAGCTCGCCGACTCCATCCAGGAGTACACGCTCTGAGATTCAGGAGCACATGCCTGTGAGCCGCTCCCCGGACCCCGCGGCGGCGGGGCCGGGGATCGCTTCGGCGAGGCGTCAGGCGGTGGCCGTTGCCCTGCCTGGCGTCAGGCGATGGCTGGGCGGAGGTGGCGCCAGTAACGGTCAGGCGGTGACGGTCAGGCGGTGAACATCAGGCGGTGAACGTCAGGCGGTGACCGGGGTGGCGGTGGTGGCGGCCGTCCTGCCGAGCAGCGGCGGGAAGTCCGTCATGATCTGCGCGAGCTCGCCCAGGTCGGTGTCCACGAGCGCCTGCGGGCCGTCGCAGAGCGCCTGCTCGGGCTGCGGATGCACGTCGATGATCACGCCGTCCGCGCCCACGGCGACGGCCGCCCTGGTCAGCGGCAGCACCAGGTCGCGCCGCCCGCCCGAGTGCGACGGGTCGACGATGACCGGCAGGTGCGACAGCCGCTGCGCCACCGGCACCGCCGAGACGTCGAGCGTGTTGCGGGTGGCCGTCTCGAACGTCCTGACGCCCCGCTCGCACAGCACGATGTCGAGGTTGCCGCGCTGCGCGATGTACTCGGCGGCCATCAGCCACTCCTCGATGGTGGCCGTCATGCCACGCTTGAGCATCACCGGCCGCCCGGTGGCGCCGACCGCCTGCAGCAGCGCGAAGTTCTGCATGTTGCGGGTGCCGACCTGCAGCATGTCGGCGTAGGAGGCCACCAGCTCGACGTCGCGGACGTCCACGACCTCCGTGACGATCGGCAGCCCCGTCTCCTCCCGCACGTCCGCCAGGATGCGCAGGCCCTTCTCGCCGAGGCCCTGGAAGGCGTACGGGGAGGTGCGCGGCTTGAACGCGCCGCCGCGCAGCAGCACCGCGCCGGCCGCCTGCGCCATCCGCGCCGCGTCGAGCGTCTGCCGGTGCGTCTCCACCGCGCATGGCCCCGCGATCAGCGTCACGGTGTCGGGGCCGATGGGCACGCCGCCCACGTGCACGGTGGAACGTTCCGGATGATTCTCCCTGCTGACCAGCTTGTACGGCGTCGAGACCCGCATGACGTCCCGCACCCCGCCCATGCCGCGCAGGGCGGCGGCGTCGAGCTGCGTCACGTCGCCCACCAGGCCGACGATCGTCCTGCGCACGCCCTTGCTGACGAACGCCTCCACCCCGGCCGCCTCGACGACCGACACGATCGCCGCGAGATCGTCCGCGGTGGCCTCAGGGCCCATCACGATCACCATGTTGCCGCTCTCCTTCTCCGGAAAACACGAAAGGCCCCGGGTCCTTGAGGACCCGGGGCCTTTCGTTCGCCTGTCTGCTAGTGCAGCGTCAGATGGCGAACGGACTCGGGTCCGTCGCCATACCAAAACAGGAACGCTGCGCGCATAGCCCTAAACGATAGCGCACCGCACCCGCTGCCGAGGCACGCGACGGCCGATGGCAGGATGGCCACGAGACGCGAGAGCGGTGAAGGGAGTGTTCGTGGAGGAGTCGCGCCTGCCTCCAGGCCAGTACGTCCCACGCGGCAGGCCCGTGATCCACTACGGCCGCGTGCCCGCGTTCAAACCGGAGAGCTGGGACTTCCGGGTGTTCGGCGCGACCGCGTCGGGCGAGGAGCACTGCTTCACCTGGCCGGAGTTCGAGCGGCTGCCCCGTGACACGCGGGTCGAGGACTTCCACTGCGTCACCAAGTTCTCGCTCATGGCCAACGAATGGCGCGGCGTCACCCCGGCCACGATCATGGCGGCCGCCCCGCCCGACCCCGGCGTCCGCCACGTGATGATCTGGGCCGAGTACGGCTACAGCGCCAACCTGCGCATGTCCGACTTCGCCGCGCCGGGCACGCTGTTCGCCCTGGAGTTCGAGGAGAAGCCGCTCAGCGCCGACCGCGGCTTCCCCGTACGCATCGTGGTGCCCCACCTGTACGCGTGGAAGAGCGTCAAATGGGTGCGCGGCATCGAATACCTGCTGGAGGACCGCCGCGGATTCTGGGAGGAGCGCGGCTACCACAACGTCGCCGACCCGTGGCGTGAGCAGCGCTACTCCTATCAGGAAGAACCCGGCGAAGGCCCCGACTGACTTCACCCTCCGTTCGCCCCCGTGCACCGTGCGTTTGCGGCTACGGTTTCCCGCATGCTGACCACCGGGTGCGTGGCGCTGGCCTGCCTGTCCTTCCTCCTGGGCCACGCGTTCGCCCGCCGCCGCCAGGCGCCGCCGCGCAGGACGGACGCGGCGACGTTCGCCACGCTGCACGTCGCCGCGATGGCCGCCCCTGCCCTGCGCGCGGGGCTCGACCGCGACTCCGCCGGCAAGGCCGTACGCCACCTGCACACCCTCCTCGGCACCAGGGCCGTCGCCCTCACCTCGGCGGACGCCGTGCTGGCCGTCGAAGGGCCGGGCGCCGGCCGCGTGCTCGGCCACGCCACGGCCGCGCTGGCCGCCGGACGGGCCCAGGTCTTCCCCGACGAGCCGTACGCGGCGGTCGTGGTGCCGCTGACCGTGGACGGCACGGTCGTCGGCACGCTGGCCGCCTTCGACGACGAGGTCAGCGCGGCGCTCGTGCGTACCGTCACCGAGGTCGCCGGGTGGGTGTCCGGCCAGCTGGAGCTCGCCGAACTGGCCGCCTCACGGCAGCGCGCGATGGAGGCCGAGATGCGGGCCCTGCGCGCCCAGATCTCGCCGCACTTCGTCTACAACGCGCTCACCACGATCGCCTCGTTCGTGCGGACGAACCCGCGGCGGGCCCGCGAGCTGCTGCTCGACTTCGCCGACTTCTCCCGTTACGCGCTGCGCCGCGCCCACGACTTCACCACCCTGGCCGACGAGCTGACCTGCGTCGACCGCTACCTGCTGCTGGAGCGCGCCCGCTTCGGCGACAAGCTGCGCTTCAGCATGCAGGTCGCGCCCGAGGTGCTGCCGGTGCCGGTGCCGTTCCTGTGCCTGCAACCGCTGGTCGAGAACGCCATCAAGCACGGCATGCGCGGCCGCGGCGGTCCCGGCGAGGTGCGGGTGGTGGTGCGCGACGCCGGCCCCGAGGCGCACATCACGGTCGAGGACGACGGCGCCGGCATGGACCCCGAGTGCGCCCGCCGCATGCTGGACGAGGACCCGGCCCGCGAGGGCAGCGGCATCGGGCTGGCCAACGTGGACCTGCGCATGCGGCAGATCTACGGCGACGGCTACGGGCTGGTCGTCGAGACCGCGCTGGGAGCGGGCACGAAGGTGCGGCTGCGGGTCCCCAAGTCTCTTTCTGTGGTCGAATGATTACGCTATGCTGACGTGTCTCTTGTGACCTCTGCTTTCATACGACAGCGTGGTGGACATGCTGAGAGTGCTGGCCGTCGACGATGAAGTGCCTGCTCTGGAGGAGCTCGCCTACCTGTTGCGCCAGGACGACCGCATCGAGCACGTCACGACGGCGGCCGACGGCGTCACGGCGCTGCAGGACATGGTGCAGATGATCGGCGGCGGTGAGCGGCTCGACGGGGTGTTCCTCGACATCCGGATGCCCGGCCTCGACGGGCTCGACCTCGCCCGGCTGGTCGGCGGCTTCCCCAGCCCGCCCCGGCTGGTCTTCGTCACCGCCCACGAGGAGTGCGCGGTGCAGGCGTTCGAGCTGGAGGCCGTCGACTACCTCCTCAAACCGGTCAGGGCCGAGCGCCTGTCCGAGGCCGTGCGGCGGCTGGAGGCGGCCACCTGTCCCGCGCCCGAGCCGGGGCAGGACGACGTGATCCCGGTCGAGCTGGGCGGGCGCACCCGGTTCGTGCCGCAGCAGGCGGTCTGGTTCGCCGAGGCCAAGGGCGACTACGTACGCCTGCACACCGTCGACGGCAGCTACCTCGTCCGCATGTCGCTGGCCGCTCTGGAGCGGCGCTGGTCGGACGCCGGGTTCATCCGCATCCACCGCAGCACGCTCGTCTCGGGGCGGCACGTCAGCGAGCTGCGCTTCGAGGGCGGCCGGGTGACGCTCACCGTGGGCACCGAGACCCTCCAGGTCAGCAGACGTCACAGCCGCCAGGTCCGCGACCAGCTCGTCCGCCACCACCGCGGCACGCTGCCGTAAGGGGTCCGTCGACTCGGCGGGCGGAGCGGTCGCGGTGGGCGTGATCGCCGGTGGGGTGTGATGGGGGCGGTCGTTTCGGGGGAGCGGGCGGGCGTGAAGCCGGGGGTGCCCGCATCGTGTCCCGTGGGCGTTGCGGCGTGCGAAGCCTGCGCGGTGATGGTAATGATTTCCCTGGTCACCATGGGTCGGCCGCGCGGGGGGCGGGCTGGGCGATTGTCAGGATGCATCTCCCCGGGTGACTTGCGGGCCCCCCTTGCTACCGTTCGTCGCGCCCGGATGACCGCTGGCCGTGTGGCCACTCTCCGTATGGCGATGACTACAGACCGCTCAACGAGCTGTACGTGAACAGGGTATCCCCCACAAGATCGCAACCGTAGTGTTTCGGCATCGGAAGCCATCCCGGCGCATCGGGAGGGACGAGCCGGGGGGCTCACGACAGGCTCGATGCGCCGGCTTCACCGGCGACGCGCAGGTCGCCGCGGCGGCCGGGCCCTTGACCGGGGGGTAGGGCCCGACACGCCGATCCGTGAAGGGGCGCCCGCGTGGCCGCGATTCTGGGCCCCGCGATCCGGCACGCGGGGGCGGCCGCATCGCGCGAACGGGCGCCCCTGTCACGGCCACCGCTCTCCCGGGCGCCTCATCCCGTTACACCACCCCACACCCTGAGTCGGCCCCTCACACTCCCGGGCCTTCCCACCACCGCACGCCGGACAGCGGCCGACCCGGGCGACGGGCAGCCTCTTCTGCGGCGTCGCGCCCTCCGGCCGCTCGTACTCTCCGAGCTCCGGCAGAAGAGGTCAGCCGTCGCGGAGTTTCTTCAGCAGGGCGATGTCCTCGGCGTGTTTCGGGGCCTTGCCCGGAGTCTCGATGCAGATCGGGACGCCGGCGACCGCCGGGTGGCGCATCAGGTCGGCGAAGGGCTGGGCGCCGATGTGGCCGGCGCCGATGTTCTCGTGGCGGTCCTTCTTCGAGCCGCACACGTCCTTCGAGTCGTTGGCGTGGACGAGCTTGAGCCGGCCGGGCGCGATCGCGTGGAGCGCGTCGAACGTCTCCTGCACCCCGCCCTCGGCGGCGAGGTCGTGTCCGGCGGCGAAGGCGTGGCAGGTGTCGAGGCAGATTCCGGCCCGGGGATGCCAGTCGAGGGTGGCGAGATAGGGCTCGAGGTCCTGGACCGTGGCGCACAACATGGCGCCCTGGCCGGCCATCGGCTCGAGCAGCAGGTCGGGCCCGCCCTCGGGGATCTCGTCGAGCAGCGGCAGAAGATGCTCATGGAGCTGGCGCATCGCGTCGTCGCGCGACTGCGTGACCGCCGAGCCGGTGTGCACGACCACGCCGCGCGCGCCGGTCTCGACCCCGCGCCGCAACGTGTGGCGCACGATCGCGACGGAGTTGGCCAGCGTCTCGGGGCTGGGCGAGCCGAAGTTGACGAGATAGGGCAGGTGGATGAACGTGGGCACGCCGGAGGCGGCGAGCGCCGCGTCCTGGTCGGGCTTGCCCTCGGTGAGCGCCCAGCCACGCGGGTTGGTGACGAACACCTGGATCATCTCGGCGCCGATCTCGGCCATGTAGGACAGCCCGCCTTTGGCCAGGCCGCCCGTGACGGACACGTGCCCGCCGATCAGGGATGTTGGGGTCATGATGGCACCCAGTTTAGGGCCGCCGGCCGACACTTCCGCAGATCAGCGCCGCCGCGCACGACCGCGCTCCGCGCGATTGGAGCATGACACGAAAAGTGCCCGGGTTCGTGGCCGTGAGTTGGGAGTTCTGGCGGATGGACCGGGCACGGAACCGCTGTGTGTACTTCTGCTATGGCCGACCGACTCGCGAGCTTCAACGCCCGGCCCAGGGCCGAGGCCGTGGCCGACCTGCTCACCTGCTGCGCCTCCCCGGTCTTCGCCGGCGAGGTGGCGGGGCGCAGGCCGTACGGGGACCTCGACGAACTGCTGGACACCGCGAGCACGGCCGTGCGGGACCTCGGCTGGGACGAGGTGCTGCGGGCGCTGAGCGCCCACCCCCGCATCGGCGAGCGGCCGAAGGGGGAGGGGAGGGAGGCGTCCTGGTCGCGGCAGGAGCAGTCGGGCGTTCCCGACGCCATGCGCGCGGCGCTGGCCGACGCCAACCGCGCCTACGAGCGCCGCTTCGGCCACGTCTACCTGGTCTGCGCCACCGGCCTGACCGGTGCGCAGCTGCTGGCCAGGCTGGAGGAGCGGCTGGCCAACGACGAGGAACGCGAGCGCGAGGTCGTCCGCGCCGAGCTGGCCGCGATCGCCCGGCTGCGGCTGGCCAAGCTGATGAAGGAGGGGGCATGAGCCTGTCCACCCATGTGCTCGACGCGGTCACCGGCCGGCCCGCCGCGGGCCTGCGCGTACGTCTCGAACAGGACGGCCGGGTGCTGGCCGAGGGCCGCACCGACGACGACGGCCGCATCAAGGGCTGGAACCCGGGCGCCGGGGTGCACCGGATCGTCTTCGACACCGGGTCGTACCTGGAGGACACGTTCTACCCCGAGGTCGTCGTCACCTTCACCGTCAAGGACCCGGCCGCGCACCACCACGTGCCGCTGCTGCTCAGCCCGTATGCCTACAGCACGTACCGAGGGAGTTAGATGGCCGTCAAGCTTGGCGCCAACCGCTACGGAAAGGCGGAGACGAGGCTCGTCCACGTGGTGAGGGACGGCCCCGTCCACCACCTCAAGGACGTCAACGTCAGCATGTCCCTGTCGGGTGACATGGAGGCCGTGCACCTGACCGGCGACAATGCCGCCGTGCTGCCCACCGACACGCAGAAGAACACCGTCTACGCCTTCGCCAGGAAGCACGGGGTGGGCCAGATCGAGGCGTTCGCGCAGCGGCTGGCCAGGCACTTCGTGGCGTCCCAGCCGGCCGTCAGGCACGCCAGGGTGGAGATCGAGGAGTACGCCTGGCGGCGGCAGGGCCCCCACTCGTTCGTCCGCGACGGCACCGAGGTGCGCACCTGCCTGGTCCACCACGACGAGGACGGCCGCACCACGGTCGTGTCGGGCCTGAAGGACCTGGTGGTGCTCAACACGACCGGCTCGGAGTTCCACGGCTACGCCGTCGACGAGTACACCACGCTGCCGCCGACCACCGACCGCGTCCTCGCCACCGCCGTCACCGCCCGGTGGCGGCACGACGGCGACACCCCCTCGTACGCGACGTCGTACGGCCAGGTCAGGCAGGCCCTGCTGGACGCCTTCGCGCACACCCACAGCCGCTCGCTGCAGCAGACCCTGTACGCCATGGGCGAGCGCGCGATCACCACCTGCGAGGGGATCTGCGAGGTCCGCCTGGCCCTGCCCAACAAGCATCACTTCGCGGTGGACCTGTCGCCGTTCGGCCTGGACAACGACAACGAGGTCTTCCACGCCGCCGACCGTCCTTACGGACTCATCGAGGGCAGTGTGCTGCGTGCGGACGCACCCGACGCCGGATTCGCCTGGGAGTAGACACCGATGGACTTCTTGCGCCCCACGACGTGGGAGGAGGCGCTGGCCGCCAAGGCGGACCGGCCCGACGCGGTGCCCATCCAGGGCGGCACCGACGTGATGGTGGAGATCAACTTCGGCGTGCGCAGGCCGCCCGCGCTGCTCGACCTCACCGGCGTGGCCGAGCTGCGGGACTGGTCGATGACCGGGGGCATGTGCCGGCTGGGGGCCGGGGTGCCGTACGCGGTGGTCGTCGACCGGCTCGGCGACGTGCTGCCGGGGCTCGCGCAGGCCGCGCGCACGGTGGGCTCGCCGCAGATCCGCAACCGCGGCTCGGTCGGCGGGAACCTGGGCGCGGCCTCGCCGGCGGGCGACAGCCATCCGCCGCTGCTGGCCGCGGGCGCGGTGGTCGAGGTGGAGTCGCGCGACCGCGGCGTGCGGATGATCCCGGCCACCGAGTTCTACCTGGGCGTCAAGCGCAGCGCGCTGGAGCAGGACGAGCTGATCAGGGCCGTGCACGTGCCGCCCGCCACGGGACCCCAGTACTTCTCCAAGGTCGGCACCCGCAACGCGATGGTGATCGCGGTGTGCTCGTTCGCGATCGCGCTGCACCCGGGGGAGCGGCGGGTCGGCACCGGGCTCGGCTCGGCCGCGCCCACCCCGCGCCGGGCGCTGGAGGCCGAGGAGCTGCTGGCCGCCGAGCTGGACTGGGAGTCGCCGCTCGATCCGGCGCTGGCCAGGCGGTTCGGCGAGCTGTGCGCGCGGGCCGCCGCCCCGATCGACGACGTCCGCGGTACCGCCGCCTACCGGGTGCACGCCATCGGCGTGCTGGCCCGCCGCACGCTCGCCTGGGCGTGGACCGACCATCTGGGAAAGAGGGCCGCGTGATGCGCGTCACGTTCACCGTCAACGGCCGCGAGGAGATCGCCGAGGACGTCTGGGAGGGCGAGAGCCTGCTGTACGTGCTGCGCGAGCGCCTCGGCCTGCCCGGCTCCAAGAACGCCTGCGAGCAGGGCGAGTGCGGCTCCTGCACGGTCTACCTCGACGGCGTGCCGGTCTGCTCCTGCCTGGTCGCGGCCGGTCAGGCGGAGGGGCGGCAGGTCCGTACGGTGGAGGGCCTGGCCGACGGCGACCGGCTCGACCCGGTGCAGGAGGCGTTCGCGGAGAGCGGGGCGGTGCAGTGCGGCTTCTGCACGCCCGGGCTCATCGTCCAGGCCCACGACCTGCTCGAACGTGTCCGGCGCCCGTCCGACGCGGAGATCAGGGAGGCGCTGGCGGGCAACCTGTGCCGGTGCACGGGCTACGAGAAGATCCTCGACGCGGTACGCCTGGCCGCCGAGCGCAAGGCGGCGCCGTGACGCTGATCATCGAGAACGTCCACATCGCCCCCGTCTCCGGCCCCGAGATCCCGTCGGGCTTCCTCAGGATCGACGGCGACACGATCACCGAGCTGGGCCCCGGTCAGGCCCCCGACGTGCCCGGCGCCGAGCGCGTCGACGGCGCGGGCTGCCTGGCCACCCCCGGCCTGGTCAACACCCACCACCACCTCTACCAGTGGGCCTCGCAGGGCCTGGCGCAGGACGCCACCCTGTTCGAGTGGCTCGTGGCGCTCTATGAGGTGTGGGCCGCGATGGACGCCGAGGTCGTCGAGGGCGCCGCCACCGCCGCGCTCGGCTGGCTGGCGCTGTCGGGCTGCACCACCTCCAGCGACCACCACTACATCTTCCCCAAGGGCAGGGGCGACCTGCTCGCCGCCGAGATCGAGGCCGCCCGCGCGATCGGGCTGCGCTTCCACCCGGCGCGCGGCTCCATGGACCGGGGACGCTCGCAGGGCGGGCTGCCGCCGGACGTCGTGGTCGAGGAGCTGGACGACATCCTGGCCGCCACCGCCGAGGCCGTTGACGCCTACCACGACCCGTCGCGCTCCTCCATGCTGCGGGTGGCGGTCGCGCCGTGCTCGCCGTTCTCCGCCAGCGGCGCGCTGATGACCGAGTCCGCCGCGCTGGCCAGGGACAAAGGAGTACGCCTGCACACCCACCTCGCCGAGACCCTCGACGAGGACGAGCACTGCCTGGAGCAGTTCGGGCTGCGGCCCGTCGACTACATGGAGAAGCTGGGCTGGCTCGGGCCCGACGTGTGGCTCGCGCACGCCGTGCACCTGAGCGACACCGACATCGCCAAGCTCGCCGCCACCCGTACCGGGACGGCCCACTGCCCCTCGTCCAACGGGCGGCTCGGCGCGGGCGTCGCGCGCGTCTCCGAGATGCTCCGGCAGGGCGCGAACGTCGGACTCGGCGTGGACGGCAGCGCCTCGTCCGAGCTGACCCCGATGGCCGGGGAGATGCGCCAGGCGCTGCTGTTCCAGCGGGCCCGCTACGGGCCGCAGGCCCTGACCGCGCGGCAGGCGCTGGAGCTGGCCACGCTGGGCGGCGCGCGCAACCTCGGCAGGCAGGACGAGCTGGGCACGCTGGAGCCGGGCAAGCTGGCCGACGTGGTGCTGTGGCGGGCCGGCGGGCCGTTCCACGCAGCCGTCACCGACCCGGTCTGCGCGCTCGTCTTCGGGCCTCCGCCGCCGGTGGAGCTGGTGCTGGTGGGCGGGCGTACGGTGGTCGCCGGCGGCGAGCTGCGCACGGTGGCGCAGGACGCGGCGGGACGGGCGGGCGCCGATGCGCACCGGCGGCTGCTGCGGCTGGCCGGGGAGCGCGGTGTCACCGCCGCCCGGCGGGTGCACGGGGACTAGTGTGGAGATATCCGGACGAACAGGAAAGGCGGTCCCGTGTCGGCGGAATCCCCAGACGAGCGGCTGGCGCAGCTCAAAAGCACCTTCGCGGCCATCGACACCGACGGCGACGGCTACATCACCGAGGCCGAGCTGAAGCGGCACTTCCCCGACCTGCCCGCGGAGGCGCTCGGGGCGATGAGCCAGGAGGCCGACTACGACCAGGACGGCCGCTACTCCCTGGAGGAGTTCATCCGCACCCTCTCCTGACGGACGGCACCCTCTCCTGACGGACGGCACCCTCTCCTGACGGACGGCACCCTCTCCTGACGGACGGCTCCCGCCCGCCCGGCCGGCGTGCCTGGGCACGGGCGGCAGGCCCTGATGGAACCGGCTTCCCCCGGCGCGTGAGGCGGGCAGGGCGGGATGTGATGATGAGTCACGCCTTCCTGCCCGCTCGCACCGGGCAGGAAGGCGTGTCAGCACATTGTTCATCATCAGGCGGGAGTTCGTAGTGGTTCAGCACGTTCTAGTAGCCCCCGACAAGTTCAAGGGGTCACTGACGGCCGCCGAGGTCGCCTCTCACGTCTCGGCGGGGCTGGGCGTGCCGACGGTCGAGCTGCCGGTCGCCGACGGCGGCGACGGCACCGTGGACGCCGCCGTGGCCGGCGGCTACAGCCGGATCACGATCGAGGTCACGGGCCCGACGGGGCAGCGGGTGCCCGCCTCGTACGCCTGGCGGCCCACCGGCACCGCCGTGGTCGAGCTGGCCGAGGCGTCCGGGCTGCGCCGCCTGCCGGGCGGCCTCGAACCGCTGACCGCCACCAGCCGCGGCACCGGCGAGCTGATCGCCGACGCCGTACGCCGCGGCGCCAAGCGCGTCGTGCTCGGCCTCGGCGGCAGCGCCTGCACCGACGGCGGCGCCGGACTGGCCCAGGCACTCGGCGCCCGCCTCATCGACGCTGCGGGCGATGACCTGCCGCCCGGCGGCGCCGCGCTCAAGCGGCTCGACCGCATCGACATGTCCGGCTTCCTCGACGTCTCCGGCGTGGAGTTCGTGGTCGCGAGCGACGTGGACAACCCGCTGCTCGGCCCGCACGGCGCCGCCGCCGTCTACGGCCCCCAGAAGGGCGCCACGCCCGGCGACGTCGCGACCCTGGAGGCGGGGCTGGCCCGCCTGGCCGCCGTCGCCACCGCCACCCACGGCCTGATGGGCGCGGTCGAGCACGACGACGTCCCGCGCGCGATGGGCGTCGCGGGCGCGCCGGGGGCGGGCGCGGCCGGCGGGGTCGGGTTCGCGGCGCTCGCCTTCCTGCACGCCGAGCTGCGGCCGGGCATCGACTACCTGCTCGACCTGCTCGGGTTCGCCGGGCACGTCGAGGGCGCTCGCCTGGTGATCACGGGGGAGGGCTCGCTAGACGAGCAGACCCTGCGCGGCAAGGCCCCGGCGGGCGTCGCGCGGGCGGCCGCGCGGGCGGGGGTGCCGGTGGTGGCCGTCTGCGGGCGCACCACGCTCTCCGAGGCCGACCTCAAGAGCGCGGGCATCGAGGCCGCGTACGCGCTGACCGACCTCGAGCCCGACACCGGCCGCTGCATGGCCGAGGCGGGCCCGCTGCTCGAACGCCTCGCGGCCAGGATCGCCGCCGAGCGGTTCCCGGAGGGCGAATGACACCGTTCGACCTGGTCGTCCGATCCCGCAGGACCGTCACGCCCGAGGGCGAGCGGGCCGCGGCCGTCGCCGTGCGCGGCGAGCGGATCGCCGCCCTGCACGACTACACCGCGCCGCTGGAGGCCGCCGAGGACGTCGACCTGCGCGACCTGGCGCTGCTGCCCGGCCTGGTCGACAGCCACGTCCACGTCAACGAGCCGGGCCGCACCCACTGGGAGGGCTTCGACTCGGCCACCAGGGCCGCCGCCGCGGGAGGCGTCACCACGATCGTGGACATGCCGCTCAACAGCCTGCCGCCCACGGTCAGCACCGAGGCGCTGGAGGTCAAGCTGCGGGCCGCCGAGGGGCAGTGCCACGTGGACACCGCGTTCTGGGGCGGCGCCGTGCCGGGCAACCTCAAGGACCTGCGGCCGCTGCACGAGCGCGGGGTGCGCGGGTTCAAGTGCTTCCTGTCGCCGTCGGGGGTCGACGAGTTCCCGCCGCTGGGCGCGGGCGAGCTGCGCGCGGCGCTGACGGAGGTCGCCGGGTTCGGCGGGCTGATGGTGGTGCACGCCGAGGACCCCGCGCTGCTGGGCGAGCCCGACGGGCCCGGCTACCGCGCGTTCCTCGACTCCCGGCCCGGCGCGGCCGAGCGCAGCGCCGTCGAGCGCGTCGTGCGGCTGGCCGCCGAGACCGGCTGCCGGGTGCACGTCCTGCACGTCTCCAGCGCCGAGTGCCTCGACGTGCTGGAGGCGGCCAGGGCCGAGGGGGTCCCGGTCTCGGCGGAGACCTGCCCCCACTACCTGACGCTGGCGGCCGAGCAGGTGCCCGAGGGGGAGACGGCGTACAAGTGCTGCCCGCCCATCCGCTCCGGGCACAACCGCGACCTGCTCTGGGACGGCCTGGCCAGGGGCGTGCTGAGCTGCGTGGTGTCCGACCACTCGCCGTCCACCGCCGACCTCAAGGTGCCCGACTTCGCCGCCGCGTGGGGCGGCATCGCCTCCCTGCAGCTCGGGCTGGCCGCCGTCTGGACCGAGGCCGCGCGCAGGGGCCACACGCTCTCGGACGTGACCCGCTGGATGTCGGCCGCCCCCGCCGAGCTGGCCGCGCTGCCCGGCAAGGGCGCGATCGCGGCCGGGCACGACGCCGACCTCGTGGCGTTCGACCCCGAGGCCGACACCCTGATCGACGCCGCCCGCCTGCACCACAAGAACCCCGTCACCCCCTACCACGGCCGCACACTCAAGGGCGCCGTCCTGACCACCTGGCTGCGCGGCCGGCCGGTGGACGGCGCGCCGCACGGACGATTCCTGCTGGGAGCGCGATAGATGGACGGCTTCACCCGCCTGCCCGACCTGGCCCTGCGCACGTACGGCGGCTCGGTGGTGGCCGCGAGCGACGAGTCGTTCGCCGAGAAGGAGAGCCTGATCAAGCCAGGACGCCCCGGCTTCATGCCGGAGACGTTCGGGAACAAGGGGCAGGTGTACGACGGCTGGGAGACCCGCCGCCGCCGCGAGCCCGGCCACGACTGGGCGCTGGTCCGCCTCGGGCTGCCCGGCGTGATCCGCGGCGTGGTGATCGACACGGCCTGGTTCAAGGGCAACTATCCGCCCCGGGCGTCCGTCGAGGCCACGTCGGTGGCGGGGCATCCGTCGCCGGCCGAGGTGCTCGCCGCGCCCTGGACCGAGATCGTGCCGCTGTCCGACCTCAAGGGCGACGCCGAGCACCTCTTCCCGGTGACCGACGACGCCCGCTACACCCACGTACGGCTGAACATCCACCCCGACGGCGGCGTCGCCCGGCTGCGCGTGCACGGCGAGGTACGTCCTGACCTGTCCCTCCACGACGGCCTCGGCATCGACCTGGCGGCGCTGGCCAACGGCGGCCTGGTCACCGCGTGCTCCGACGAGTTCTACTCCGCGCCCAACAACGTCATCGCCCCCGGCCTGGCCCGCCACCAGGCGGAGGGCTGGGAGACCGCGCGGCGCCGCGACGGCGGCAACGACTGGATCGTCATCAGGCTGGCCGGGCGCGGCGTCGTCAGGCTCGCCGAGATCGACACCACCAACCTGCTGTTCAACGCGCCCGGCGCGGTCGCGCTCACCGGGCTCGACGGCGACCGCGAGGTGGAGCTGCTGCCGAGGACGCGCCTGCAGCCCGACACGCCGCACCGCTTCCGCCTCGGCGCCGACACACCCGTCACGCACGTGCGCGTGGACATCTACCCGGACGGCGGCCTGGCCCGCGTCCGCCTGCACGGCCACCTGGTCTGACCCCTCAGGGCCCTTCGTGGCCCGCTCATGTGCGCTGAGCGCCGATCCCCGCCGGGGGGATCGGCGCTCACTGCCAGAGGATGACCGTGCTGCCCGGCGGGCGCTCGCTGTTGGGCAGCGGCCGCTGGAACTGCACCACGCCGCCGTTGCCCAGCCGCTGCACCCGCACCCGGAACCCCAGCGCCTCCAGCTCCGACTTGGCGTCGTTGACGTTCTTGCCGATCACCCCGGGCACCATCGAGAACTGCTGGTCGTCGCGCGCCTCGTTGTCGCCCCTGAACCAGTCGAGGAACGGCGTCTGGCAGCGCGCCACCGTGATCATCGCGGGCGTGCCCTTGTCGACCTCGGACTTGGCCTTCGGGGTCTGGGCGATGACCGTGCACGGCTCGGCGTCGTCGTCGACCTCGTTGACCTGCACCTGGAAGCCCTGCGAGCTGAGGAAGCCGGCCGCCTCGTCCTTCGGCATGCCGTTGACGTCGGGCATGGTGAGCCCGGCGCTGACGAAGATGTTGACCTTCGCGCTCTTCTTGATCTTCTCGCCCACCTGCGGCGAGGTGCGGATCACCTTGTCGCGCTCGACCTGCTGGTTGGGCTGCCGCTTGACGCTGCCGACGGTCAGCCCGGCCCTGGCGATGGCGGCGCGGGCGTCGTTGCCGTTCATGCCGGTGACGTTGGGCACCACGATGCGCTCGGGGCCGAGCGAGAGGGTCAGCGTGACCGTCGAGCCCTTGTCGAGCTCGGTGTCGGCCACCGGGTCGCTGCTCAGCACCAGGCCCTCGGCCATCTTCTCGTCGTACTGGCTCTCGCCCTTGCGCACCTTCAGCCCGGCGCCGACGAGGTCCTTCTCGGCCAGCTCCAGGTCCTTGCCGACCAGGTCGGGCACCTTCACCTGCTCGGGCAGCGAGAAGTACCACCCGGTCAGGCCCACCGCGACGACCATCACCACGGCCAGGACCGCCAGGAACCAGCTCGGCCGGAGCCGGCGCTTCGCCGGCAGCTCGGTCCGCGGCTGGATCATCGTGTGGGCCGGCGCCGCCTGCGGCACCGACGGGGCCGACGCGGCGAACGGGATGGGCCCTGACGCCGGCTGCGCGTTATAGACCGCCGTGCCCATCCCCGGGCCCGTGCCCGGCGGGTTGGTCATGCGCGGCAGCACGCGGTGGGCCTCCACCGCCGCCACCAGCATCGCGGTCGCGTCGGCGGGACGGTCGTGCGGCTCGCGGGCGGTCGCGCTCGCCACCAGCGTGTCGATCAGCGGCGGCACGTCGGGATAGACCGAGGACGGCGCGGGCACGGTGTCGTGGACGTGGCGGTAGGCCACCGACATCGGGGTCTCGCCGTCGTAGGGCTGCTGGCCGGTCACCAGCTCGAACAGCATGATGCCGGCGGCGTAGACGTCGCTGCGCACGTCGGCGGCGCCGGTCATCACCTGCTCGGGCGCCATGTAGCCGATCGTGCCGATCAGCACGCCGGTGCGGGTCTGGTTGGTCGCCTCGATCGCCCTGGCCAGGCCGAAGTCGACGACCTTGACCCGGCCGTCGTCGGTCATCAGGACATTTTCCGGCTTGACGTCGCGGTGCACCATGCCGGCCTGGTGGGCCGCGCCCAGGGCGGCCAGCACCGGGATGAGGATCTCCAGCGCCTCACGGGCCGGCAGCCGGCCGCGCTCGCGCAGGATGTCGCGCAGGGTGCGGCCAGGGACGTATTCCATCGACAGGTAGACGACGTCGTTGTCGGTGCCCTGGTCGAAGACGTGCACCACGTTGGGGTGTGACAGGCTGGCGACCGACTTCGCCTCGCCGATGAACCTCCTGACGAACGCCGGGTCCTCGGCGAGCGAGCGGTGCATGACCTTCAGCGCGACGGTCCGGTCGAGCCGGACGTCCAGCGCGAGGTAGACGGTCGCCATACCGCCCCGGGCGATCCGGCCCTCGATGCGGTAACGCCCATCGAGGAGCCGCCCGACCAGGGGGTCCGCAGTCGTCGTGTCCACCCCGCTGAGTTTACGGGCGTTTTGCCACCGGCATGGCCCTAGCGCCCGAAACCGATGCGGAGACGTTCTCGTCCCGTGTGTCACGGCGATGCGGCAGTGGCCCCGGCGTGTCGCCGGGGCGCATGGTGCCGTCGATGCCCCTCCCGGCGGTCGGGACCAGGGGCCGGGCCTCCGCCGCCCGGTTCTGGTCACGGCTCAGACGCCCACTCTCCGGTGGAGGCTTCGTCGGCGTCCGTTCACGAGGCCGGGCGGGCGGCTCAGGGGGTCATCGGTGAGGAGGCCTCGGCGTAGCGGCGGCGCGGGATGCGGCCCGCCTGTGCCGCCAGCCGCCCGGCCACCACCGCCCCCTTCATGGCCGCCGCCATCAGGTCGGGCCGCTGCGCCCGCGTCACGGCCGTGGCCAGCAGCACGGCGTCGCAGCCCAGCTCCATCGCCAGCGCGGCGTCACTCGCCGTACCGATGCCCGCGTCGAGGATCACCGGGACGGACGCGGCCTCCACGATCAGCTCGATGTTGTGCGGGTTGCGGATGCCGAGCCCCGAGCCGATCGGCGCGCCGAGCGGCATCACGGCCGCGCACCCGGCCTGCTCCAGCCGCCGGGCCAGCGCCGGGTCGTCCCCGATGTACGGCAGCACCACGAACCCGTCGGCCACCAGCCGCTCCGCCGCGTCGAACGTCTCGATCGGGTCGGGCAGCAGCGTGCGCTCGTCGGCGATCACTTCGAGCTTGACCCAGTTCGTGCCCAGGGCCTCCCTGGCCAGCCGGGCCGTCAGCACGGCGTCGCCCGCGGTGAAGCAGCCCGCCGTGTTGGGCAGCACCTTGATGCCGCGCGCACGCAGCACGTCGAGCACCGAACCCCGGGCCGCGGGGTCGAGCCGCCGCATCGCCACCGTGGTCAGCTCGGTGCCGGACGCCGCCAGCGCCTGGTCCAGCACCTCCAGCGAAGGGGCGCCGCCGGTGCCCATGATGAGCCGGGAGGAGAACTTCTCGCCGGCGATGATCAGCTCATCCACCTTGCACCGCCGTCAGCACCTCCACGCGGTCACGGTCGCTGAGCGCCGTCGTCTCCCAGGCGCCGCGGGTGACCACCTCGTCGTTCACGGCCACGGCCACTCCGGTGGTGGCCGTCGTCAGCGTACGCACGGCCTGCGCCACGGTGGTGCCGTCGGCCAGCTCGTGCGCGGACCCGTTGATGGTAATAATCATGAAATTTCCTGAAACCTCCCCGGCGAGCACAGGGCCGCCAGCTCGCTCTCCTCGCCCATCAGGATGGCCGCCGTCAGCGGGGCCATCAGCACCCCGCCCCGGTGGTGTCCCGTCGCGTACGTCAGCCCCGGCGTCCTGCCGGGACCGATCACCGGCAGGTTGTCGGGCGTGCCGGGACGCAGCCCCGCCACCACGTCGGCGACCTCCAGCTCGGTGACGCCGGGCACCAGCTCCCTGGCGTCGCGCAGCAGCTCGTACAGGCCGCCCGCGGTCACCCTCGTGTCGTAGCCCAGCTCCTCCTGGGTGGCGCCGACCACCAGCTCGCCGTCGCCCCGGGGGACGAGGTAGACCGGCGAGCCGTGGACGGTGCCGCGTACGCAGCGGGTGAGCAGCGGCTGCGGCGAGCGCAGGCGCATGATCTGGCCCTTGACCGGCCGCACCGGCACCTCCGCCAGCTCACCGCTCCACGCCCCGGCCGCCAGCACCACCCGCCCGGCCGCCAGCACCTCACCTCCGGCTCGTCCGCCCGTGGCGGCGAGGGGTGCGGAACCGCGGCCTTCACCGGGTACGGCGGGCGGCTCGGCGAGGCGGACACCGGTGACGGCGCCGTCCGTGCGGACCAGCTCGCTCACGCGGGCCCGCACGACGGGGACGCCGCGCCGCTCCAGGGCGGCCAGCAGCGCCGCCGTCACCCGGCGCGGGTTCACCCACGCGTCGCCCGGCGCCAGCAGCCCGCCGCGCACCGACGGGGCCAGCATCGGCTCAAGCCGCCGGCACTCGCGCCCGGTCAGCCGCTCGACCGGCAGGTCCAGCTTCTCCATGAACGCGGCCAGCTCATCGAGCGCCGCCATGTCATCGGCCCCGAACGCCACGTCCAGCGTCCCCTCGGCCCGCAGATCCAGCCCGCCCACCTCTTCGGGCCCAGCGGGTGGAAGGGCGGCGTCCTCGGCCAGGGCGCTGGCGAAGGCGGGCCAGCGGCGCAGGGCCGCGACGCCCAGCCGCAGCAGCGGCGCCTCGGTGTAGGTGACCTCGCTGACCGGCGCCAGCATCCCGGCGGCCGCGTGGGAGGCCCCGGAGGCGGGTGCCGGGTCGACGACGGTGACCGGCCGCCCCTCGCGCGCCAGCCGCCAGGCCACGGACAGCCCGACGACCCCGCCGCCCACGATCACATCCATGATCCGCTCCCTTCGCCGGCATGATCCGGATCAGGTGTCTTGCGGTCGAAGGCCCGCTGCAGCCTTCCTCTCAGCCCGGTCACGGCCGGACTCCCGCGCGTCTTTCCGTCCACAGCCTACGGCCTCGGTGCCGGGTCCACGCACCGCCCCCGTTATGGTCATGACCGTGGAGCATGTCGTGGTGGTGGGAGCGGGACTGTCGGGAGTGCGCACGGTGGAGGCCCTGCGCGGGCGCGGCTATGCCGGTCGCCTGACGCTGCTGGGCCAGGAGCGCCATCGCCCCTACGACCGCCCGCCGCTGTCGAAGGCGGTGCTCAAGGGCGACGCCGACACCAGCTTCATCGACACCGACCTCGAGCGGCTCCAGGTCGACTTCCGTCCAGGGGTCGCGGCGAAGTCGCTGCGCGCGGGCGTCGTGGAGACCACCGAGGGCGAGCTCGACTACGACGGCCTGGTCATCGCGACCGGCGCCGACCCGATCAGGCTGCCGGGCGACGGCCCTCAGCACGTCCTGCGCACCCTCGACGACGCCCACGAGCTGCGCGTGATGCTCGTCCCGGGCGCGCGGGTCACGGTCATCGGCGCGGGCTGGATCGGCGCCGAGGTGGCGACGGCGGCCCGCCGCGCGGGCTGCGCGGTGACGGTCATCGAGGCCGCCCAGGCCCCGCTCGCCAGCGCGATTGGCACGGAGCTCGGCGCCCGCACGATCCCCTGGTACGACGGCATCGACCTGCGCCTCGGCACCATGGTCGAGTCGGTCGACGAGGGCGGCGTCCGCCTGGTGGGCGGCGAGTTCGTCGAGTCCCACGTCGTCGTCACCGGCATCGGCGTGCGCCCGGCCGTCGAGTGGCTGGCCGACGCCGACATCGACCTGCACAACGGCGTCGTCACCGACGAGCACCTGCGCACCTCGCTGCCCGGCGTGGTCGCGGTGGGCGACTGCGCCGCCTGGTGGTCGCGCCGCTGGGGCGCCCGCCTCAGGGTCGAGCACTGGGACACCGCGATCAACGCCCCCGAGGTCGCCGCCGCGACGCTGATGGGGGAGGAGGCGGTCTACGACCCGGTGCCGTACTTCTGGTCGGAGCAGTTCGGCCACATGCTCCAATACGCCGGCCACCACGCGTCGGGCGAGCGGATCGTGCACCGGGGCGAGCCCGAGGGCAAGTGGTCGGCCGTCTGGCTCACGGCGGACGATAGGCTTGCCGCGGTGCTGGCCGTGGACCGGCCGCGCGATCTCGTGCAGGGCCGGCGCATCATCGAGGCGGGTCACCGGCTGGACACGGAACGCCTGGTAGATCCACAAGTGGCCCTACGAGATTGTGTTGTTTGAGCAAGGACGGCATGTGGTAGTTGTGGTTTCGTGACGCTTTCTGTTGCACAGATCGACCGGGAGACCGACCAGCTCGTCGACGAGTGGCTCACCCTCCCCGAAGTGGCCTCACGCCTCGATCTCTCGATCGGGCGGGCCAAGCAACTCCTGAAGGACCACAAGCTGCTCGGCGTGCGCCGTGGCAGCGGCGGGCCACAGGTGCCCGCGGTGTTCCTCGACGGAAAGGACGTGATGAAGGGCCTGCCAGGCACGCTCACCGTGCTCCAGGACGCCGGCTACGACGACGTCGAGGCGCTGCGCTGGCTCTTCACCCCCGACGAGTCACTGCCAGGCTCGCCCATCGAGGCGATCAGGGCGGGCCGTCACACAGAGGTCAAGCGGCGTGCCCAAGCCCTCGCTTTCTGAAGCCCGCCTCTATCTCTGCACAGACGGCCGCCGCGACCGCGGCGATCTGGCGGAGTTCCTCGACGCGGTGCTGGCCGGCGGTGTGGACATCATCCAGCTGCGGGAGAAGGGCCTGGAGGCACGCGAAGAACTCGCCCTCCTCGACGTCTTCCGCGACGCCTGTGACCGGCACGGAAAACTGCTCGCTGTCAACGACCGGGCGGACATCGCTTACGCCGCCCGGCCCGACGTGCTCCACCTGGGGCAGGACGACCTTCCCTTGACTGTCGCGCGAGAGATACTCGGCGACGACGTCGTCATCGGACGGTCCACCCACTCCGCAGCCGAGGCGTCCGCCGCGGCCGTGGAGGAGGGCGTCGACTACTTCTGCTGCGGCCCGATCTGGCCGACGCCGACCAAGCCGGGCCGCCCGGCGCCTGGGCCGCCGCTGCTGCGGCACGCGGCGGCGCTCGGCACCTCGCGGCCGTGGTTCGGCATCGGCGGCATCGACCTGGGCAACCTCGACGAGGTGATGGCGTACGGCGTGAGCCGCGTGGTGGTCGTCCGCGCGATCACCGACGCCGACGACCCGGGCGCGGCCGCCGCCGAGTTCGCCAAGCGGCTGGCCGCGGGGCCGGCCCGCTGAGCCTGCGAGGCGCCCGCGCTTCCCCGCGCGGGCGCCTCCTTATCCGCGGACTCGGCTTATCCGCGGACCCGGCTTATCCGCGGGCTCGGCTTATCCGCGGGCTCGGCGGGGTCAGGTCTTGCGGGACGTCGCCGCGATCGCCAGCTCGGTCAGCGCCTCGCGCGCCTCAGGCGTGACCGGCGCCGCGTCGAGCGTGGCCAGCGCCTGGCCGAGATAGCCGGAGATGAGGTCCTCGCACTCCTGCAGCGCCCCGGTGCCCTCGATGATGCCGCGCAGCTCCGCCACACCCTCCTCGTCCAGGCCGGGGTCGCCGAGCAGCCGGCGTACGGTGGCCGCGGCGGCGGGGGAGGCGGCGGCGAGGGTGCGGGCCACGAGCATCGTGCGCTTGCCCTCGCGCAGGTCGTCACCGGCCGGCTTGCCCGTCCGCGCCGGGTCGCCGAAGACGCCCAGGATGTCGTCGCGCAGCTGGAAGGCGATGCCGACGCGCTGGCCGTAGCCGGTGCACAGCTCGTCCATCCACGGCGCCTCCTCGCGGGCGGCGAGCACCAGGCCGAGCCGCAGCGGCTGCTCCACCGAATATCTGCCGCTCTTGAACAGCGCCACGCGCAGCGCCGAGTCGAACGTGTTCTCCCCGGTGGCCTGCTCCAGCAGGTCGAGGTATTGGCCGCACATCAGCTCGCTGCGCATGTGGTCGTGGACGGGCCGGGCCGCGTCCAGCGCCTCGCGCGGCAGCCCGGACGTCCGCCACATCTCGCCCGACCAGAGCAGCAGCAGGTTGCCCAGCAGGATCGCCGCGCCCTCGCCGAACTGCCCGGACGAGCCGTGCCAGCCCGCCTCCTCGTGCATCGCCTGGAAGCGGCGGTGCGCCGACGGCATGCCCCTGCGCAGGTCGCTCTTGTCCATCACGTCGTCGTGCACCAGCGCGCTGGCCTGCAGCAGCTCAAGGGAGGCGGCGGCGGTGAAGACGGCGGGCACGTCGGTGCCCCCTGCGCCCCGCCACCCCCAGTAGCAGAACGCGGGCCGCAGCCGCTTGCCTCCCGACAGCAACGCGTCGGCGGCCGTGCGCAACGGCGCGAACTCGGGCTCGCCCCCGGCGGGGAGCTTCCGTTGGACGAACTCGGCGAGCGCGCGCTCCACCTGGGCGCGCAGGATCTCCATGCCGGCGGCGTCAGTGGTCATGCCTTGAGACTAGTGGCCGGGGGAGCGGGCTTCGATCTCGGCTTCGATCTCCAGGTGCCGCTCTGGCCGGTGCGCGCGGAGGTTGTCGGGGTAGCCTTGTCGGCATGGCTCTTGGTCGACCCTCCATCCGGCCCGATCGCGTCCCCACGGTCCGCGACATGCTGGCCTCCGGTGCCCGGTCGTTCTCGTTCGAGTTCTTCCCGCCCAAGACCGACGAGGGCGAGCGGCAGCTGTGGCGCGCGATCAGGGAGCTCGAGTCGCTGCGGCCCACGTTCGTCTCGGTGACCTACGGCGCGGGCGGCTCCACCCGCGACCGCACGGTCGACATCGTCGAGCGCATCGCCCACGACACCACCCTCACCCCGGTCGCCCACTTCACGGCCGTCAATCACTCCGTGCGCGAGCTGCGCCACCTCGTCGGCCGCTTCGCCGACGCCGGCGTGCGCAACATCCTCGCCGTACGCGGTGACCCGCCCGGCGACCCCACCGCCGACTGGGTGCCCCACCCCGAGGGCGTCGTCTACGCCGAGGACCTCGTGCGGCTGATCCGGCAGTCCGGCGACTTCTGCGTGGGCGTGGCGGCCTTCCCCTACAAGCATCCGCGTTCGCCGTCCATCGAGTCCGACACCGAATACTTCGTCCGTAAGTGCCAGGCGGGCGCCGACTACGCGATCACGCAGATGTTCTTCCAGGCCGACGACTACCTGCGGCTGCGCGACCGGGTGGCGGCCAGGGGATGTGACACGCCGATCATCCCGTGCATCATGCCGGTCACCCAGATGAGCACCATCGCCCGCTCCGAGCAGTTGTCGGGGGCGCCGTTCCCGCCCGACGTGGCGGCCCGCTTCGAGGCGGTCAAGGACGACCCGGCGGCGGTGCGGCGGCTGGGCATCGACCACGGGGTGGAGCTGTGCCAGCGGCTGCTCGACGAGGGCGCGCCCGGCATCCACTTCATCACGTTCAACCGGTCGAGCGCGTCGCGTGAGGTGTTCCAGCGGCTGGAGCTCGCGAGCCTGCCCGCGTAGAGCCTGCCCCGCGTAGAACCTGCGCCGCGTAAAAATGGCCCGCGTAGAAATGGCCCGCCACCCGCCCGCAGGGGGACCGGGCGGGTGACGGGCAGGGGACACTAGACGGTGGGTAAAGGGTCGGCTACTTTCTGTCATGAATGGTGCCCGTGCGTCATCGCCGGTAAACCTGGGGTCACGCCGTCTTCAGCTCGCCCGGCTGCTCAGGTCAGGGGGAGGCGGCGGCCCGCGATCGCGTATTCCTCGTGGCCGCCGGGGAAGACGAACCTGGTGAGCAGGTCCATGAAGCCCATGCCGGCGTAAAGGTGGCGGGCCGCCGTGGGCTGGTCGTGGGTCGACAGGATGGCCGTACGCTCGCGACGCCCGGCGCACAGCGTCCTGATCATCTGGCGGCCGATGCCCTTGCTCTGGTAGTCGGGGTGCACATGGATCTCGGCCAGCTCGAAGGCGTGGCCCATCCAGGCGTGCGCGGCCTCCTGGCCGATGCGGTCGGCCAGGCCGCGGACGACGACGTCGTGCCACCACTGGCCCGGCGCACCCCTGAAACCGTAGGCGAAGCCCACGATCCGGGGTTCCGGAGCTGCCAAATCTGGGGATGAATCACGCAATTCCGCGAAATAGCACTGAAAATGGGGATATGTCGCGTGATTGCGCATGATGGTCTGGCGGCCGGTGATCTGGTCAAGAGGCGGGTTCATGGCCGCCGTGTAAATGTCGATCACCGTGTCCAGCCGTTCGGTGAACTGGGCCGGACCGGCTCCGCGAAACTCGATCACCCGTCGCACACTACTCGACGTCCACCGGCGTACCCCCGGTGATCCGCACCAGCTCGTCGAACGTCGTCGGAAAGACCGTGTGCGGGTGGCCGCCGGCCGCCCACACCACCTCGTGCTTGCTCAGCCAGTTGTCCACCAGCGTCCGCACCGGAGCGGGATGCCCGACCGGGGCCACCCCGCCGATGGGCTGGCCGGTCGCCGCCCTGACGAACTCCGGCGTGGCCCGGCGTACCCGCTCGGCGCCCGCCGTACGGGCGATCAGCTCGACGTCCACGCGGTGGGCGCCGCTGGTCAGGACGAGCAGCGGCGCGCCGTCGGCGTCGAAGATCAGGCTGTTGGCGATGGCGCCCACGTCGCAACCCAGCTGGGCCGCGGCCGCCGCGGCGGTGGGGGCCTTCTCCGGCAGGACCACGATCTCGCCGTCTGCTCCGCGTTCGCGCAGCGCGGACTCGACGACGACGGCGTTCGACGGCAACTTCTCAGGCATGGGGACACTCTAAACAGATTGGCCGCCCGATTACTCCCACAAGGGTCCTGGTGTAGGGTCCCGTGATCAGTTATGTACGGAATGTGAGAGGTGGTACCTGTGGGGTTTCCACGGCTGCCCGGGGTGGCTGCCCTCCTGACGGCCGGCGCCGTCGTCGTCTCGGGGTGCGGAACGCAGATCGCGTCGCGTACGGCCGCCCCGCCCCCGAGCGGCTCCGCCGCCTCCGTCGCGCCTCCCGCGGCGGCGAAGAGCGCCCCTTCCGCCGAGCCCGAGCCCGCGGCAGAGGCGCCCCGCAAGACATTACGGCTGGGCGCCAAGGGATCGGCGGTCAAGTGGCTGCAGAAGCGGCTGACCGAGCTCGGCTACCGGCCGGGCAAGGCCGACGGCCGTTACGGCGGCACCACGCTGGCCGCCGTGTGGGCGTTCCAGAAGGTCAACGGCATCAAGCCGACCAGCACCATCGCCCGCCGCACCTGGCAGGCGCTGGAGACGCCGAAGGCGCCGCGGGTGCTGGCCCGCAACGGCCGGCCCACCCGCGCGGAGGTCGACCTCACCAAGCAGGTCATGGTCCTGTACGTGCGCGGCAAGGTGAAGCTGATCACCCACGTGTCGTCGGGCAGCAACATCCCCTATTGCGAGACCACCACCTGGCAGGGCAGGAAGCAGCGCTTCTGCGGCTCGGCCAGCACCCCCACCGGCGACTACCGGACGACGTGGCGGGTGAGCGGGTGGCACAAGTCCTACCTCGGCCAGCTCTACAACCCCATCTTCTTCAACGGTGGCATCGCCTTCCACGGCGCGCTGTCGGTGCCCCTCCATCCCGCCTCGCACGGCTGCGTCCGCATGCCGATGAACGTCGCGGAGGAGCTGCCCGGCCTGCTCGGCAAGGGCATGCCGGTGCACGTCAGGGGCAGGTTCCGCGGCTAGCTCCGCGCCTCGGCCGCTGAGCTCTGCGGGCTCTCCTGGCCCTTCCCGGCCGCCGCCGCGCGCCTGCCGTCGGCGGCGGCCATCACCATGCCGGCGGCCTGCGCCAGCCCGCCGATCAGGATGAGGTACGCCGCGTACGACTGCCAGCCGGGCAGGCCCGCCACGAACCCGGACTGCCCGGTCAGGCCCGCCAGCGCCCTGGCCGGGTTGATCAGCGCGACGGCGAAGGCCAGCGTGTACGGCAGGACCAGCACGCCCGAGACCACCAGCAGCGCCGTGCGGCCCCTGCGCGGGCGGCGCAGCAGCAGGCCGATGACCAGGTAGGCGAGCGCCACCAGCCCGGCGAGCAGCGCCGTGAGCAGGATCATCTGCCAGGCGTCCGTGCCCGTGGACGTCATGCCCGAGTCGTCGATCGTGCCGCCCTCCCACTTGGGGTCGGCGATCTGCGCCCGCACCGCCGCGCGGACGCCCAGGTGGCCGGCGCCCGCGTACGCCGCCGCCAGCACGGGGCCCAGGGCCAGCAGCACGAGCCCGGCCGGTCGCCCGATGCGCGCCATGCGCGCTCCTCTCCGCTCGTTCGGGGTTCTTGGAGACAGCCTCTCACCGGATGCCGGTGCTAGCCGAGCGCGCGCAGCCCGGCCAGCGCGATCTCGCCCGCCCGGCGTACGGTGGCCATGATCTCCTCCACGGACCGGTCCTCGTCGACGTCCGTCATCACCGCCACCATGATCGCGCCGATCAGCGCGCCGACCGTCGCGCCCGCCTCGGAGAGGGTGAGCCGGTCGCGGAACGCCTCGTGCAGCGCCTTGGCCAGCGTGAGCTGGCTGTCCAGCAGCACGTGCAGCGCCCGCGCCTGAAGGGACGGCACGGTCAGCACGAGCCGCACGCGCACCGCGGCGGCGTCGAACGTGCCGGCGCCCGCGATGGCCTGCCCGATGCTGTCGTCGATGAGCTGCAGCAGCAGGTCGGCCACCGTGTCGCCGGGCCGTCTGGCCGACAGCCGTGCCAGCGCCCTTTCGAGGCGGGCGCCGGCGTCGTAGAAGAGCACGTCCTCTTTGCCGGCGAAGTAGCTGAAGAACGTGCGCGTGGACACGTCGGCCTCCGCGGCGATCTCCGCGAGCGTCGTCTCCTCGAAGCCCTTCTCCTCGAACAGGCGCATCGCCGCCTGAATCAGCGCCTGGCGCGTGCGCTGCTTCTTGCGCTCTCGCAGTCCCTCAGCCATGGCGGCACTATAGTGCACCCGGTTATTTTTTACACTCGTTGCAATTTTTCAACCTGTGAGGTTTTCTGGAGACGTAGCGAGGAAAGACATCCCAGGAGCTTTAGTTGTCAAGCAGCAAGCGACTCGGTGTGACGCGACCAGGCGGTTGCCTCGTCGTAGAGGGTGCCGGTCTTG
>NZ_JBFAPT010000051.1:0-43036 GCF_040676845.1 Nonomuraea sp. NPDC049504 | reverse complement strand
CGGGCCCACTGCCAGGCGGTCTGGTAGTGGACGCCGTTCCGCCTGGCCCACTCAGAGAGCTTCACACACTGATGACCTCACATAAAGACTGATGACAACTGATGATTCAGCTGACAGCTGAGAGCCCCCCGGAGGTTCGATGCCCATCAACGTATCCGCCGCGCGGCGGAGCGCGGCTCCGCTGGCCGCCGCCGTGCTCGTCCTCGGTCTTCTCCCCGCCCTTCCAGCGAGCGCCCTTCCGGCGAGCGCCGCGCCGGCTCCCGTCGATCTCGACGCGCTGTTCGTCGGCGCGCATCCCGACGACGAGTCGGGCACGCTGTCCACGCTCGGCCAGTGGAACGAGGACCACGGCGTGCGCGCCGGCGTGGTGACCGTGACCAGGGGCGAGGGCGGCGGCAACGCCGTCGGCCCCGAGGAGGGGCCCGCGCTCGGGCTGCTGCGCGAGTCGGAGGAGCGCGCGGCCGTCGGCAAGGCGGGCGTGCGCGAGGTGTTCAACCTCGACGACGTCGACTTCTACTACACGGTGAGCGCGCCGCTGACCGACCAGGTGTGGGGCGGCGACACGCTGGAGAAGGTGGTCAGGGTCGTCCGCCAGACCCGGCCGGAGATCATCCTCACCATGGATCCGGCTCCGACGCCGGGCAACCACGGCAACCACCAGGAGGCGGCCAGGCTGGCGGTCGCGGCGTTCTACGCGGCGGCCGACCCGAAGGCGTTCCCCGGCCAGATCACGAAGGAGGGGCTGCGGCCGTTCGCTCCGGCCCGGCTGTTCACCGGCGGGGCGCGCGGCACCGGGCAGGTCGGGCCGTCGTGCTCCTCGACGTACAAGCCGAACAATCCCGCGCAGAACGTGTTCGGCGTCTGGAGCGGGCGCACCTCGCCCAGCAGGGGCAGGACGTGGGCCGCCGTCGAGCGTGAGGCGCAGCGCACGTACGCCTCGCAGGGCTGGGCCGGCTTCCCCGACGTGCCGTCCGACCCCGCGCAGCTCGGCTGCGACTTCTTCACCCAGGTGGACGCGCGGGTGCCGTTCCCCGAGCCGGGCAGCCCGGCCGCCGCCGCGCCCACGAACATCCTCGACGGCGCGCTGACCAGGGCCAAGGGCGGCGTTCCGGTCGGCACGCGGTTCGCCCTGCGCACGGGCGAGTTCGACGTGCGGCCGGGGGCGGCGTTCACGGTCGAGGCCGAGGTGAGCGCGCCGCCGAAGGAGGAGCTCGGCCGCTCCGAGGTGGCGCTGCGGGTGCCGGACGGCTGGCAGGTCAGCGGCTCCGGCGACCTCGGCAGGCTGCGGGCCGGGCGCTCCGGGAAGGCCGCCTTCAAGGTGACGCCTCCCGCGCAGGCCGCGCCCGGCCGGGTACGCCTGGCCGCCACCCTCACCACCGAGCGCGGCGGCGGCTACACCGACCGGCAGGTCGAGGTGAGCCCGCCGGTCCGCGCCGCGCAGCAGCCGCTCCCCCAGGTCGCCCAGTACGAGAAGTGGACGGCCGAGGTGGGCGTGCCGCAGCTCGGCGGCATCGTCCCGCCCGTGCTCACGCTCCCCTCCGGCGGCGGCCGCGAGGTGGGCGTGGTCGTCACCAACGTCAGCGGGGAGACGCGGTCCGGCACCGTACGGCTCGGCCTGCCCGGCGGGTTCACCGCCGAGCAGACCGAGGCGCCCTTCGAGGATCTCGCCGCGGGCGAGTCCACGACCGTGCCGTTCGAGGTGACCAACTCCGACCCGTCGCTGAAGACGTCCAACGAGGGCGGCGACTACGCGTACACGATCACCACGACCGTCGACGGCGGCGGCTCCGCCACTGCCAGGCCCGCGCTCGAACTCGTGCCCGCCACCACGGTGCCGCAGGCCGAGACCGCGCCGGCGGTGGACGGCGCCGAGGGCGACGGCGAGTACGCCGGCGACCCGATCGACATCTCCCGCCTGTGGGAGGGCAGCGCGTGCGCGTCGGCGGCCGACTGCTCGGGCACGGCCCGGGCCGCCTGGCACGACGACACGCTCTACCTGCTGGTGCACGTGAAGGACGACGTGCTCGGCACGCCGCTCGCCGCCTCCGACTGCAAGCGGCACTGGCGTACCGACGCGGTGGAGGTCACCCTCGACCCGCGCGGCACGTCCGAGAACACCTCCACCACCTTCAAGGCCGCGGTCCTGCCGGTCACCGCCGAGGGGCCGCCGTGCTTCCTGCGCGACGCCGACAACCGCCAGGGCCCCGGCGAGGAGACCGCGCCCGGCATGAAGGTGGCGTCCACGACGGGCGACGGCGGGTACACGGTGGAGCTGTCCATCCCGATGGAGGTGCTGCCGGGCGCGGTCGATCCCGCGCACCTCGGGCTGAACATCCTCGTGTACGACTCCGACACCCAGGACAAGACCGGTCAGACCCGGATCGGCTGGTCCACGTGGGGCGGGGTGCAGGGTGACCCGTACCGGTGGGGCGTGGCCACGCTGCCCGGCTACCAGCCGCCCGCCGACCGGCCCACGACGCCGCCCGACCCGGTGATCCCCGACACGGCGCTGTCCTCCCTGGACTCGCCGCAGACGCTGGAGCAGGCGGTGCGCGTGCACGTGCCGCCCGCGGGCGCGCCGGCCGCCTCCTCGGCCGCGCGGGTACTGACCGCCTCGGCCGGGGGCGACGCCGTACGGGTGCGGCTGCAGGCCGGTGGGCCCGGCAAGGCGCACCTGTTCGTCCGTGACGCCGAGGGCACGGCCGGCAGCAAGGTCGTGACCGTCTCCCGCAAGGGCGTCACCACCGTCACCGTGCCGGTGACCCGCGCCCCGGGCGAGGGCGCGAACGTCCTGGCCGGATGGGAGGACCGCGGCGGCGGCACGGCCGCCTCGTCCGTCACGGTGCGCTGAGCGCAAGGGGGACGAAAGGCTCCTGTCATCACTCAGAGTGATTGTTCGACTACATTCTGGGTAGATGTGCAGGAGCCAACCGTCCCCCCTGTGCGGCTCTCCGCCGCGCGCACCGAAAGGGAACCCCCGTGCCCGACACCGACCGTTGCGCCACCATGCCCGTCCATCGCCGCCTGCTCGCCTCCTCGCCCCGCTACGCGCTGGCGCTGGCCGCGATCGAGAACGAGACGTTCGCCAGGAGGACCGCCAGGGCCGCCGCCCGGGACGAGGTCGTCACCATCCCCGTGGTGGTGCACGTCGTCCACCGCACCCCCGAGCAGGACATCGGCCAGGAGCAGATCGACAGCCAGCTCAAGGTGCTGAACGCCGACTTCCGCAAGGCCAACCCCGACGTGAGCAAGGTGCCGCAGGTGTGGCGGAACGTCGTGGCCGACGCCCGGCTGGAGTTCCGGCTGGCCTCGACCGGGCCCGACGGCGAGCCCACCTCCGGCGTCGTCCGCGTCTCCACCGATGCCGCCGGGTTCAGCACCGACGACAGGGTCAAGTTCAGCGCGCAGGGCGGCTCCGACGCCTGGCCCGCCGACCGCTACCTGAATGTCTGGGTGTGCGAGCTGACGGACGCGCTCGGGTACGCCGCCTTCCCCGGCGGGCCGCCCGAGCTCGACGGGGTGGTCATCCGGCACAGCGCGTTCGGCACCACCGGGACGGCGGCCGCCCCGTACGACGGGGGCCGGACCGCCACCCACGAGGTCGGCCACTGGCTGAACCTGCGCCACATCTGGGGCGACGACGGCGACGGCTGCTCGGGCAGCGACTTCGTCGACGACACCCCCAACCAGGCGGGGCCCAACCGCGGCTCCCCGTCCTTCCCGGCGGTGAGCTGCGGCAACGCGCCGAACGGCGACATGTTCATGAACTACATGGACTATGTCGAGGACGCCGCCATGTACATGTTCACCCTCGGCCAGGCCGAGCGCATGGACGCGGCCCTGGCCGGCCCTCGCTCGTCGTTCCTGACGCCGCAACTGCGGCAGAGCATGCGCGCCTCCGTGTAACGCCGGCCCAGACCCCGGCCCAGACGCCGGCCCAGACCCCGGCCCGGTCATCGGCCCTGCTCACCCCGGCTGCGAACATGGGGAGCATGCGTGTTGTGGTGATCGGAAGCGGCATCGTGGGGGCCGGCGCGGCCTACCACCTGAGCCGCAGGGGCGCGGCGGTGACCGTCGTGGACGGCGGCTACCCGGGCGAGGCGACGCAGGCGGGGGCCGGCATCGTCTGCCCGTGGGTGGACCACCCCGAGGACGACGACTGGTACCGCCTGACCCGCGAGGGCGCCCGCCACTACCCCGGCCTGGTGGAGGAGCTGGGCGAGGACATCGGCTACGCCAAGGTGGGCGCGCTGCTGGTGGCCGAGGACCCGGTGGACCTGGAGCCGGTGCGGGCGCTGCTGCGCCGCCGCTACGCCGGTGCGCCCGAGATGGGCGAGGTCGTGGACGTGGCGACCCCTGCCGAGCTGTTCCCGCCGCTGTCCGACACGCTGAGCGCGCTGCTGGTGCCGGGCGCGGCCAGGGTGGACGGCCGCTCGGTGCGCGACGCCCTGCTCGCGGCGGCGGTGGCGAGGGGCGCCGAGGTCCGTACGGGCACCGCCACCCTGACCCAGGACGGCCAGGTCCTCCTCCACCCCGCCGACCACCCGGAGACCTCGGCCCCCACCCCTCCCCCGCCCGCCCCCGCCGTCTCCGGAACGGCCCCCGCCGGGACCGGCTCCTCCGCGGCGGTCCCGGCCGGGGATGCCTCGTGGCGGCAGGCGGCGCCGCTTCACCCTGATGCGCCGGCGATGCCCGGCGTCCAGCAAGAGCCCATGGGTGAGGGGGTGCCGCTCGAGGCGGACGCGGTCATCGTGGCGGCCGGTGCGTGGACGGGTGAGGTGTGCCGGCCGCTGGGCGTCGAGCTGCCGGTCTTCCCCCGCCGGGGCCAGATCCTGCACGCCACGCTGGAGGGCGTGGACACCGCGTGGTGGCCGATCATCCTGCCCCGCATGGGGCCGTACCTGCTGGGCTTCCCCGACTCGCGGGTGGTGGTCGGCGCGACGGTCGAGGACGTCGGGTTCGCGCCGCGCGTCACCGTGGGCGGGCTCGACGAGGTCATCGAGGCCGGGCTGCGGGTGGCGCCGGGGCTGGCCAGCGCGACGGTCTCGGAGACGCGGGTCGGCCTGCGCCCGGTCTACGCTCCGGGCTCCGCCCTCATCGGGCCGGTGACGGACCGCGTGGTGGTGGCGACGGGGCTGAGCGCGTACGGGCTGACGGCGGGCCCGTTCACCGGTGAGCTCGCCGCCGCGCTGGCGCTCGGGGAGCGGCCGCCCATCGACCTCGCCCCGTACCGGCCGCCCACCGGCTGAATTCGGGCACCGAGCGCGATAAGCCACCCTGGCCGTCAAGTGCGACAAGCGGCAACGTAAGATCGGATACCTCCCCACCGGTGACGTCGTGGGGAGGCCGTCTTGCCGCTGCTCGCACTGCTCCTGCTGCTGCTCGCGGCGCTGGCCGGCTGCGCGGACCCGGAGGCCACCGCGCCCCCTTCCCCCTCGATCACACCTCCGCCCTCGCCTGCCCCCAGGCCGCTGGCGCCCCGCCACCGCGAGGAGGCGCCCGAGCAGGAGGAGGTACGGGTGCCGAACGCCGCCTCCGGCCGCTACGCGATCGTCCCAGGCTCGGCCCCCGCCAGGCCCGGCCGTGGCGCGGCGGTGCGGTACCTGGTGGAGGTGGAGCGCGGGCTGCCGTTCGAGCCGCGCGCGTTCGCCGCCGAGGTGCACAGGACGCTCAACGACGTCCGCGGCTGGGCCCGCTTCCACCGCGTGGACCACGGCCCCGTACGGGTGCGCGTCGCACTGTCCAGCCCGCGCATGACCATCCGCCAGTGCCTGCCGCTGCGCACCGGCGGCGAACTGTCCTGCTGGAACGGCCGCCGCTCGGTCATCAACGCCCTGCGCTGGGCGAAGGGCGTCCCCCAGTACGACGGCGACCTGGTGGCGTACCGGCACTACCTGATCAACCACGAGGTCGGCCACGCCCTCGGACACGACCACCGCCACTGCCCGGGCCACGGCCGCCTGGCCCCCGTCATGGTCCAGCAGTCGAAGTCCCTCGGCCGCTGCCGCCCGAACCCATGGCCCCACCCCCACCGCGGCCGCGACCAACGCCGCTGACGCGGACGATGGGGGTGGCGTTCCGGGGGTTCGGGGCGACCGATAGGTTTCCTTCAACCGGACGAGGTCGCCGCTTCGGTGACGGGGCCCGGCATCGCCGCGCACGCCGCCCCTACGCGGGCGCGCCCCGGCGGTGGCCGGATTCGGTCAACGCCGGTGGAGCGATCACGCCCGTCTGACCTATCGCGATATATCGTAGGTGTAGAACACCGGGGAGTCCCGTTCACACCGATCGGGACGTGAGAGATCTTCCAGGGGAGTGTGAGCGATGGCAGGGATGCGGACGGCACGGCGGATCCTCGCGGGCGGCGCGGTCCTGGCCGCGGCCGGCTGGGCGCTGCGCGAGGTTCCCGCCGAGCTGGGCATGCGGCCGCTGCGGTCGGGGCCCGACCGGGTGGCGCGGATCAGGCGCTCGGCGCAGTTCAGGGACGGCGCGTTCGTCAATCCGATGCCCGGGGCGGCGACCGTGCCGTCCGGGCCGCCCGTCAGCATGCTCGGCGAGTTCGCCCAGGACCGCGAGCAGCGGCACCCGGCAGGTCCCATCCCGCTGCGCATCCCGCCGGCCGACGCGCCGCCCGCCGACGGCGTGCGCGCGGTCTGGTACGGCCACGCCTCCACGCTGGTGGAGATCGAGGGCAGGCGGGTGCTGTTCGACCCGGTGTGGAGCCGCCGGGTCTCCCCCACGCGGTTCGTCGGCCCCAAGCGGCACCACCCGGTGCCGGTGGAGCTGAACGAGCTGCCCGAGGTGGACGCGATCGCCATCTCCCACGACCACTACGACCACCTCGACATGGAGACCGTGCGCAGGCTCAACAGGACGCAGAAGGCGCCGTTCATCGTGCCGCTGGGCATCGGGGCGCACCTGGAGCGGTGGGGCGTGGCGGCGTACCGCATCATCGAGCTGGACTGGGACGAGGAGGCCGAGGTGGCGGGGCTGCGCTTCGCCGCCACGGCGGCCCGCCACTTCTCCGGCCGCACCCTGAGCCGCAACGACACGCTGTGGGGCTCCTGGGTGGTGGCCGGGCCCACCAAGCGGGTGTTCTACGCGGGTGACTCCGGCTACTTCGAGGGCTACCGGGGCATCGGGAGCAAGCACGGCCCGTTCGACCTGACGCTGATGCCGATCGGCGCCTACAGCCCGGCCTGGCCGGACATCCACATGAACCCGGAGGAGGCCGTCAACGCCCACCTCGACCTGGGCGGAAAGCTGCTGCTGCCGGTGCACTGGGCCACGTTCACGCTCGCCCTGCACCCCTGGGCCGAGCCGGTGGACCGGCTGTGGCGCGAGGCCAAGGCCCGCGACGTCCGCATCGCGGTCCCGCGTCCCGGCGAGGCCGTGGACGCCTCCGCCGCCCCCACGGTCGAGGGCTGGTGGGAGATGCTCACCTGAGTCGTCGCCCGCGCAGCGCCACGACGTAGAGTTCGGGCGTGAGCAACCTGGAACGGGACCCCCGCGAGATCCGCTGCACCGCCGGCCCGGCCGGCGGGCCCGCCATCGAGGCGGAAGGGGCGGCCGTCCCGGCGCCTGACGCGCCGGACGAGCGGGAGGTCCTGATCGGGCGGGAGGTGCCGCTGGGCGGGCCCCGGGCGATGACGGTCAGCAGGACCCTGCCGGGCGTGCACCGCCGCATGATCGGCGCGTGGTGCTTCGTCGACGCGTACGGGCCGCAGCACGCCACCATGCGGGTGCCGCCCCACCCGCACACCGGCCTGCAGACCGTGAGCTGGCTGGTCGAGGGCGAGGTGCTGCACCGCGACAGCCTGGGCACGCTGCAGGAGGTCCGGCCGGGCCAGCTCAACCTCATGACGGCCGGCCGCGGCATCTCCCATTCGGAGGAGTCGCCGCAGACCGTGCTGCACGGCGTCCAGCTGTGGGTGGCGCTGCCCGGCGAGCACCGCCACACCGCGCCCGCCTTCGAGCACCACCCCGAGCCGCCCGTGCTGGACGGCACCGGCCACCGGGCCCGCGTCCTCATGGGCACGCTCGGCGGGGTGACCTCGCCCGCCACCGCCTACACCCCGCTCGTGGGAGCCGAGCTGGCGATCGACGGCACCGCCGAGGTGCCGCTGGAGCCGGGCTTCGAGCACGGGCTGCTGCTGCTCGACGGCGAGGTGGCCGGGGTGGAGCGGGGCCCGCTGGTGTACGTGCCGCCGGGCCGCACCTCGATACGCCTGCCGGGCCGCGGCCGGGTGCTGCTCATCGGCGGCGAGCCGTTCGCCGAGGAGATCGTCATGTGGTGGAACTTCGTCGGCCGCTCCCACGAGGAGGTGGCCGCGTACCGCAAGGAGTGGATGGACGGCGAGGGCTTCGGCGTCGTCGAGGGCTTCGACGGCGCGCCCCTGCCCGCGCCGGTCCTCCCCGGCACCCGCCTCAAGCCCCGCGGCCGCGTCCGCTGACCGCCCCCGATCAGGTGGGGGGTCAGGTGAGGCGCTGGGCCTTGCTGAGGAGGCGTTGGGCCACCACCACCAGAGCCAGGAAGAGGCCGCTGACCACCTGCTGGAACGCCGACGTCAGGTTGCCCACCTGGTTGATGAGGCTCTGGATGACGCCCAGCAGCAGCACCCCGGCCACGGAGCCGGTGATGCCGCCGGCGCCGCCGGTCAGCAGGGTGCCGCCGATCACGACGGCCGCGATGGCGTCGAGTTCGAGGCCGATGCCGAGGATGGTGACGCCGGAGGAGAGCCGGGCGGCGTTGAGCGCGCCGGCCAGCCCGGCCAGCAGGCCGGACATGACGTACACGTACACCTTGGTCCGCACGACCGGCACGCCCATCAGGGCCGCCGCCTGCTCGTTGCCGCCGATGGCGTAGACGTTCTGGCCGAATCCGGTGCGCTGCAGCAGCACCATGGCGAGCAGCGCGAGGGCGGCGGTGAGGTAGACGGGGTAGGACAGGCCGAGGATCTCGCCCTGGCCGAGCGTGGCGAAGGCGCGGTCCTCGACGAGGTACGTGGTGGCGCCCTCGTCGGAGATGGCCAGCATCAGCCCGCGCACACCGAGCAGCCCGGCCAGCGTCACGATGAACGGCGCCATCCCGGTACGCGCGATGACCAGCCCCTGCAGCAGCCCGACGACCCCGCACACGGCGAGCGGCAGCAGCAGCGCCACGAGCAGGCCGTACTGGGAGCCGTAGGCGGCCAGCACGCCGCCGAGGACGAACAGCGACCCGACGGACAGATCGATGCCGCCGCTGATGATCACGAACGTCATCCCGACGGCGATGATCGCGAGGAACGACGAGGAGACGACCACGCTGGCGGCGTTGGCGGTGGTGGCGAAGGAGTCGAAGGCCAGGCTGCCCACGACGACCAGCAGGCCGAGCACCATGACGGCGCCGTGCTGCTGGAGCAGCCTGCTCACCTGTTCGCGGTTCATCGGGTCCCCCGCTTCCTGGTGGCGTAGACGGCGGCCAGGATGATGACCGCCTGGACCATCTGGGTCCATGACTGCGGGAGGTTGTGCTTGATCAGCGTGGCGGCCAGGAGCTGCATGAGCAGCGCGCCCATGACCGTGCTGAGCACCCTGATCCGGCCGCCGGTCAGCGGCGTGCCGCCGACCACGACGGCGGTGATCGCCGACAGCTCGATGAACAGGCCGAGCGAGGTGGGGTCGCTGGCCTGCAACCGGGCCGTGGCCAGGACGCCGGCCAGGGCGGCGAGCAGGCCGCAGATCACGTAC
The DNA here is from genome assembly GCF_040676845.1 of Nonomuraea sp. NPDC049504. Classification (NCBI taxonomy): domain Bacteria; kingdom Bacillati; phylum Actinomycetota; class Actinomycetes; order Streptosporangiales; family Streptosporangiaceae; genus Nonomuraea; species Nonomuraea sp. NPDC049504. The sequence continues at coordinate 33,304 of NZ_JBFAPT010000051.1, read as the reverse complement.
ACGATCAGCAGCACCCGCTTGACGGGCAGGCCGGACAGCTCGCTGGCCGAGCGGTTGCCGCCGATGGCGACGACCTGCCGGCCGAACGTGGTGCGCCGCACCACGAACAGCACGATCACGGTGAGCGCCGCCGCGATGAGCACGATGACCGGGATCCCGGCCACGGAGCTGCTGCCGAGCGCGATGAGGTCGGGGTTGCGGAACTCGACGAGCTGCGGCACCAGCACGTTGGCCAGGCCGCGCACGCCGACCAGCAGCGCGAGCGTGGCGACGATGGGCTGCACGCCGACGTACGCGACCAGCGCCCCGCCCGCCGCGCCCACCACGGCGCCGCCGATGACGGCCACGATGACCGCGGGCAGCCAGCCGTAACCGAGGTAGAGCACGGTCAGCGCGGCGGCCAGCGCCATCACGGACCCGACGGACAGGTCGATGCCCTGGGTGCCGATGACCAGCGCCATGCCCAGCGAGACGATCACGATGGGGGTGACCTGGACGAGCTGGGTGCGGAAGTTGGAGGCGTCGAGGAAGTGCGGGGTGAACAGCACGTTGAACAGCAGCAGCACGAGGACGGCCGCGTACACGCCGTAGTCCTGCACCCACGCGTACACCTGGGGTTTGAGCACGGCGACCCGGGCGCTCCCCCTGGAGGTCAGCTCAGCCATCGGCCTGCTCCGCGATCGTCGCCATGATCCTCTCCTCGGTCACCTCGTCGCCGGACAGCTCGCCCACGACCGTGCCCTCGCGCAGCACGAGGATCCGGTCGGCGCCCTCGACCAGCTCCTCCAGGTCGGAGGAGATGAGCAGCACGCCCAGCCCTTCCTGGGCCAGCTCGTCGATCAGCGCCTGCACCTCGGCCTTGGCGCCGACGTCGATGCCGCGGGTGGGCTCGTCCAGCAGCAGCACCTTGGGCCGGACGGCGAGCCAGCGGGCCAGCAGCACCTTCTGCTGGTTGCCGCCGGACAGCTCGGAGACGAGCTGGTGCTGCGAGGCGGCCTTGATCCTCAGCCTCCGCATGAAGATCTCGACCACCCGGTCGATCTTCGCCTCGGACACCACGCCGGCCCGGCCGAGCGCGGGCAGGGCGGCCAGGGCGATGTTCTCGCGGACGGACAGCGTCGGGATGATGCCCTCGGCCTTGCGGTCCTCGGGCAGCAGGCTGACGCCGGCCTTGATGGCGGCGGCGGTGGAGCCGCCGCGCAGCGGCAGCCCGGCGACGAGCACCTGACCGCCGTCGAGCGGCAGCGCGCCGACGATGGCCTTGGCGGTCTCGGTACGTCCCGCGCCGAGCAGGCCGCCGAGCCCGACGACCTCGCCGGGCTCGACGCTGACGTTCACCCCGTCGAGCACGTGCCTGCGGGTCAGGCCGCGGGCCTCGACCACGGGAGCGTCCGCGCCGGAGCCGTGGCGGTCGCGGCTGAAGCGGGTCACGCCCTGGGCGCGGACCTCGTCGAGGTCGCGGCCCAGCATGAGGGCGATGAGCTTCAGCCGGTCGAGCGCGGCCAGCGGCCCGGTGTGCGCGAGCCGGCCGTCGCGCAGCACGGTGACCTGGTCGCACACCTGGTAGAGCTCGTCGAGGCGGTGGCTGACGTACATGACGGCGATGCCGCTGTCGCGCAGCCGCCTGATCACGCCGAACAGCGTCTCGACCTCGCGCGGCTCCAGGGAGGAGGTGGGCTCGTCCATGATGACGACGCGGGCGTCCACGGAGACGGCGCGGGCCAGGGCCACCATCTGCTGGGCGCCGACGCCGAGCGTGCGCAGCGGGCGGCGGACGTCGGTCTCGACGCCGTAGCCGGCCAGCACCCGCTCGGCCTCGCTGTACAGGGCGGCGGCGTCGATGACGCCGAACCTGCCGCGCGGCTCGCGGCCGAGCAGCAGGTTGCGGGCCACCGACATCATGGGGACGAGGTTGACCTCCTGGTAGATGGTGGAGATGCCGGCCCGCTGCGCCTCCATGGGGCTGCCGAAGGCGGCGGTGCCGCCCTGATAGCGCAGCTCGCCCTCGTCGGGGCGGTAGACGCCGGTGAACACCTTGATCAAGGTGGACTTGCCGGCGCCGTTCTCGCCGACGAGGGCGTGCACCTCGCCAGGACGCAGGGCGAGGGACACGCCGTCGAGCGCGAGGACGCCGGGGAAGCGTTTGCTGACGGCGCGGGCCTCGAGAACCGCTTCCACCTCAGTACGCCTCTCCGAGGGAGTCCTTGGCGTTGGTGGTGTCGTAGTCACGGTCGGAGATGATCACCTTGTCGGGGATGGCCTCGCCGTCGAGGAACTTCTGCGCGGTCTCGAAGGCCAGCGGCCCGAAGCGCGGGTTGGACTCGATGACCGCGTGCAGCCAGCCGTCCACGATGCCCTGGACGGCGCTGCGGGTGCCGTCGACCGAGACGATCTTGATGTCGCCCGGCTCCTTGCCCGCGCCCTTGAGCGCGGTGACCGCGCCGAGCGCCATCTCGTCGTTCTCGGCGTAGATGCCGTTGATGTCGGGGTTGGACTGGATGAGCTGCTCGGTGACCTGCTGGCCCTTCTCGCGGGCGAACTCGCCGGTCTGCTCGAACGAGATCGTGATGTCCGGCGCCTTCTCCTTGACGCGGTCCTTGAAGCCGTTGGTGCGCTCGGTGGTGACGTTGTTGCCGGGGGCGCCGAGGAGGATGGCGACCTTGCCCTTGCCGCCGAGCGCGTCGATCATCCGGTCGGCGGCGCGCTTGCCCTGCTCGTAGAAGTCGGAGCCGATGAAGGTCAGGTAGTCGCTGCACGGCTTGGCGTTGATCTTGCGGTCGACCGTGATGATGGGGATCTTCTTGGCCGCGGCCTGCTGGAGCACCGGCTCCCAGCCGTCGGAGTTGAGCGGCGCGATGACCAGGAGCTGCACGCCCTGGGCGATGAGCTGCTGCACGTCGGTGATCTGCTTGGAGAACTGCGACTGGGCGTTGGTCACCTTGAGGTCGCCGATGCCGAGCTCGGCCGCCTCGTCCCTGATCGACTTGGTCTCCGCGATGCGGAACGGGTTGGCCTCCTTCTCCGACTGGGAGAAGCCCACGGTGGCCGTCTTCAGGTCGAACTTCGTGCCGCCGAACTGCTCCAGCGTGCAGGTCGGGCCGGCCGTGCCCGCAGGTGTCTGGACGACCTGCCGCCCCGCGGTGCCGGTGGGGGCGGGCGCGCCCTGCGGCTCCTCCGCCTTGGCGCAGGCCGTCGCGGTGAGGAGGACGGCCAGGGTCAGGGCGGCCGTCCGGAGATGGGGGGTCATCGCGGTTCCCTTCTTATCAGGTCCTGCCGGTGCGCGCCCCGGCCCTCGCGCAGGGCCGGGGCGCGGCGGTGGTTCAGTCGCAGGTGGGGTTGATCGCGCTGGTCAGCGCCTTGTGGGCGTCGTGGAGGCGCTTGACGTCGGGCTTGGTGATCGCCCTGTCGTACGTCATGAGGCCGTTGATCTCGGTCTCGACGTCCGTCGTCTGGGTGTAGATGGCGGCGCTGAGCTGCTCGCAGGCGTGCAGCCGCGCCAGCTCCTCGACCATGCCCACGTAGCGGTTCGTGAGGGCCTCGGGGTCGGGCTCTACCGCGTAGCCCCAGCCGCCGCCCGACCAGGTGTGGCCGACGAGCGGCAGGGCCAGGCCGCCGTACTCGCCGATCACGGTCGCGCGGTCGCCCTCGGGCTTGCCGGGGTTGCCGGGGCCCGGGTAGATGTGGAAGTCCTTGACGTCGCCGTTGCCGCCGTCCACGGCGCCGCAGCAGTTGACGCCGCTCATGTTGTTCACCAGGCGGCTCGGGTCCCAGCTCTTGACGAGGTCGGCGATGCGGGCCTGGTCGTACTGGCCCCAGCCCTCGTTGAACGGCACCCACATGACGATCGACGGGCTGCTCCTGTGCTGGTCGATCATCGCGCGCAGCTCGGTCTCGAACTGCTGCCTGTCGTCGGTCCTGAAGGCCGACGGCATGTCCTGCCAGACCAGCAGGCCGAGCTTGTCGGCGTAGTGGTACCAGCGGTCGGGCTCGACCTTGACGTGCTTGCGCACCGCGTTGAAGCCGAGCGCCTTGGTCTGCTCCAGGTCGTGGCGCAGGGCCTCGTCGGTGGGCGCGGTGTAGATGCCGTCCGGCCAGAAGCCCTGGTCGAGCGGGCCGATCTGGAAGACCGGCTTGCCGTTGAGCAGCATCCGGTTGCCGGACAGGGTGATCTCGCGCATCCCGAAGTACGACTCGACCTTGTCGCCCTTGAGCCTGACCTCCAGGTCGTACAGGTGGGGGCTGTCCGGCGACCAGAGCTTGGGCTTGCGCACGGGGACGCGCAGCTTCTTGCCGGTCTTGCCGTGCGCGGTGCCGATGACGCGGCGGCCGTCCCTGACGATCACGGTGGCGGTGCCCGGGGTGCCGTGCACGGTGACGTCCACGGCCTGGCCGCGCACGTCGGGGGTGGTGTCGACGCGGTCGACGCGGTCCCTGCCGACCGGCTCGATCCAGACGGTCTGCCAGATGCCGGACACGGGGGTGTACCAGATGTTGCCGGCTTCCAGCCGCTGCTTGCCGACGGGCTGGGCGCCGCGGTCGGTCGGGTCGTACACGCCGACGACCAGCTCCTGCGGGCCCTTGCGCTTGAGCGCGCCGGTGACGTCCACGCTGATGCGGTCGTAGCCGCCCTTGTGGGTGGTGACGCGCTTGCCGTTGACGTAGACGGCGGCGTCCCAGTCGACGGCGTCGAGGTGCAGCATCAGCCGCTCGCCGCTCCAGGAGCGCGGCACCTCGAACGTGCGCCGGTACCACATGCGCTCCTCGTGCCGGCCGATGCCGGACAGCTGCGACTCGACCGGGTACGGCACGGTGATCCGCTCGGGCAGGGTGCGGCCGATGGGCGCGGCCTCGCCCTCCTTGGCCGTGGCGAACTGCCAGACGCCGTTGAGGCTGCGCCAGCGGTCGCGGACGAGCTGCGGCCGCGGGTACTCGGGCAGCGGGTCGTTCTTGTCGACCTCGTCGGTCCAGCGGGTCTTGAGCACGTACGCGGACAGGTTGACCACGCTCGCGAACGGATAGGCGGCCAGCGGGGTGCCGTCGGCGTAGGTGATGCCGCCGCTGCCGTCGTAGGAGGTGCGCACGGTGCCGCCGGCCTTGGCCGGGACCGGGTACTTGAGCGTGAGCTCCAGGGTCTCCGGGCTCTTCTGCTCGACCGAGGTGACCGGCCAGGCGGCGGCCCCGACGGTCAGCGCGAGCTTCTCCGCCGCGCCGCCGGGCAGCGGGGCGAGGGGCTGCGGGTAGGTGAGCGTCACGACGTCGCCGGTGGTGTTGAGCCGGGCGTCGTACGGGCCGTCCGGCTGGAAGTCGGCCGGGACGGTGAGCGCCTCGGTGGGCACGATGGCCTTCGGCTGGCTCGGGCTCTGCCAGCGCAGGCGCAGGTTGGCGCCGCCGTAGTGCTCGAAGTACTCGACCTTGATGTCGTACTCGCGGCCGGCTTCGAGGGCGATCGGGGTGCCGGTCTGCTCGATGTCCCAGTCGTCCACCCAGTGATCGATGATCACCTGGCCGTCCACCCAGAGGCGGAAGCCGTTGTCACCGATGATCGAGAAAGTGTAGGTCTCGGAGAACTCCGGGGTGATCTGCCCGGTCCAGCGGACCGAGACGTCGTCCTCCCTGCCGGTCAGCAGCTGGAAGACGGGGTTGAGGTCGGTCAGCTCCAGCTTCGGGTCGATGATGCTCGCCTTGAGCTCGGCGAAGTCGAATTTTCCCGCCCCTGAGGCGAGGTAGTAGTCGCCGCGCAGCCCGTTCCGCTCGGGAAGGGCCGCCGTTCCGGCGGAGGCGGGTGCCGGCAGCTGCCATAACACGGACATCAGTACGGCCAGCAGCAACGCGAGGCGCTTACGCACGGGGAGTGTCCTTTCGGAAGGCGCCGATCAGGTTCGGACAGCTTTTGACCCTGACACGCTCCAAAGTAAGCACCGCCGGACCGAGCCGGTCAAGATTTCCGATCAAATTCGTTCTCGTTCGGTCAGAGGTGAACTCATGTTGGCCTGTCGACTATGATCGGCCCCGTGAGCGACACGCAGAGCGACGGACGCAGGCCCGTGTTCGCCGCCGAACGCCGCCAGCGCATCCTCGAGCTGGTACGTGCCAACGGCGCCGTGTCGCTGCGCGAGCTGGCCCAGGCCGTCCACTCCTCCGAGGTCACCGTCCGCCGCGACCTGCGCGCGCTCGAGTCCGAGGGCCTGCTCAACCGCCACCACGGCGGCGCCACGCTGCCCGGCGAGCTGTCCCGCGAGGCCGGCTACGCGCACAAGGTGTCACTGGAGTCGGCCGAGAAGGCCGCCATCGCCGACCTCGCCGCCGCGCTCGTCGAGGACGGCGACGCCATCGTGGTCGGGCCGGGCACCACCACGCAGGAGTTCGCCCGCCGCCTGACCAGGCATTCCGAGCTGGCCGTGGTGACCAGCTCGCTGCTGGTCGCGCAGGTGCTGGCCGGCTCGCCGCGCGTCGAGGTGATGCTGACCGGCGGCACGCTGCGCGGCTCCATCCTCGCCCTGGTCGGCAGCGCGGCCGAGCACTCGCTGGCCGGGCTGCGGGTGCGCAGGGCGTTCATCTCGGGCAACGGCCTGACCGCCGAGCGCGGCCTGTCCACGCCCAACATGCAGGTCGCGGGCGTCGACCGGGCCCTGGCCGCCGCCGCCGAGGAGGTCGTGGTGCTGGCCGACCACACCAAGGTCGGCGTCGACACCATGGTGCAGACCGTGCCGCCCGACCGCATCGACCACCTGGTCACCGACGACTCCGCGCCCCGCGACGTGCTCGACGAGCTGAGCGCGCGCGGCGTACGGCTGCACGTCGCCCAGTTCTGATCGGCGCACTGATCGAATGTGACAAGCCCGTTACTATATTGTTTCCTTCCTCGACCACCATCGAGGCGGAGGCAACCGTGCTGCAGGTGGCTGGCGTTCTCAAGGCGTTCCAGGGTGTCACCGCCCTCGACCACGTCACCCTGTCCGTACGCGCCGGCGAGGTGCACGCCCTCATCGGCGGCAACGGCGCGGGCAAGTCCACCCTGGTGAAAGTGCTCTCCGGCGTCTACCCGCCCGACGCGGGCGAGCTGCGCTTCCTCGGCGAGCCGGTGCGCTTCGCCGGGCCCGCCGACGCCAGGAAGGCCGGCATCGCCACCATCCACCAGGAGACCAACCTCGTCCCCACCATGAGCGTGGCCCGCAACCTGCTGCTCGGCAGGGAGCCGCGGGGGCGGCTCGGGCTGATCGACTCCGCCGCCGTGCACGCCAGGGCCGCGGAGGTGCTGGCGGCGTACGGGCTGGAGGTGGACGTCCGCCGCCCGCTCGGCTCGCTCGGCGAGGGCGCGCGGCAGATCGTCGCGCTCGCGCGGGCCGCCTCCGCCGACGCCCGCCTGGTCATCATGGACGAGCCCACCACCGCGCTCGACCACGGCGAGCTCGAGGTGCTGTTCGGCGCGGTGACCCGGCTGCGCGAGCAGGGCCGCTCGGTCATCTACGTCACCCACCGCCTCGAGGAGCTCTACGGCATCTGCGACCGGGTCACCGTGCTGCGCGACGGCCGGGTCGTGCACACCGGGCCGCTGGCCGGGCTCGACCGGCTGCGGCTGGTCTCGCTCATGCTGGGCCGCCCCTTCCACCCCGCCGCGCCGCCCCTGCCCGCCGGCGAGCCCGACCCGCCCGGTGACGCGCCCGTCCTGGAGGCCAAGGGCCTGACCAGGCACCACATGCTCGACGGCGTGTCGCTCGCCATGCGGGCCGGCGAGGTCGTCGGCCTCGGCGGGCTGCTCGGCGCCGGACGCAGCGAGACGGCCCGCGCCATCGCCGGAGTGCTGCCGGTGGACGCCGGTCAGCTCACCGTCGCGGGCGCGCCGGTGCGCAAGTGGTCGATCAGGAGCGCCGTACGCGCCGGGATCGGCCTGGTGCCGGAGAACCGCAGGACCGAGGGCATCGTGCCCACCCTGTCGGTGCGCGACAACATCGCTCTGGCCGCGCTCCCCCGCCTGTCGCGGGCCGGCATCGTGTCCGACGCGCAGGTGGACAACATCGTCGCGACCTTCATGCGGCGGCTCGGCATCAAGGCCGTCTCTCCCCGCCAGCCGGCCGGCGAGCTGTCCGGCGGCAACCAGCAGAAGGTGCTGCTGGCCAGGTGGCTGGCCATGCACCCCAAGGTGCTGCTGCTCGACGAGCCCACCAGGGGCGTCGACGTCGCCACCAAGGTCGAGATGCAGGCCCTGCTGGACGAGCTGGCCGTGGACGGGCTGGCCATCCTGCTCATCTCCTCCGACGTGAGCGAGCTGGTGGAGAACTGCGACAGCGTCGTCGTGCTGCGCGACGGGGCCATCACCGAGCAGCTCAACGGCCCCGAGGTCACCGAGGACCGCCTGCTCGCCGCCCTCGCCAAGGACTAGCAGGCCAGGGATTAGTAGACCAGGGACTAGTAGACCGAGACGTGCGGGTGGTCGTAGTGGTTGGCCGTCGTGCCGCCGCGGTCCGACATCACCCGCCACACGCCCGTCCTGGCGTGCCAGATGCGCTGGCGGTAGATGACGTACATGATGCCGAGCCGCTTCGCGTTCTTGATCACCCAGGCGGCGATCTCGTCGCCGCGCTTCAGCTCCTCCCCTGACGGCATCGCGCCGCCGCGGCTCAGCATGAAGTCGCAGGCCCGCCCGAGCGGATGCTCGCCGCCGTCCTGGATCGGCCGGTAACACCCGATCCCGTACGGCACCTCGAACCGCTCCTGGATGAGCTGCCTGACCAGCCGCATCCTGGGCGTGATGTTGTCGGGCCCGTCCGGCAGCTGCGGCACCCACGTGCCGTCGGGACGCCGCACCCCCGGCGCCGTGTAGAGCAGGTCGATCCTGTCCTTGATCTTCTCGATCTGCTTCTCGGCCTTCTTCTTGCGCCGCTCCAGCTCGCCGACCGTGCGCTTCAGCTCCTCGGCCTTGGCCGCCGCCTCCTCCTCGGCCCGCGCGCGGGCGTCCCTGACCTGAGCGTGGCCGCGCAGCCTGGCGTCCTGGCCGTCGATGAGGTGCTGGGAGAGCGCCATCCTGTTCAGCAGTCGCGCGGGGTCGCCGCCGCTCTGCCCGCTGACGAGGATGGCGAGCGGTCCCGGCGTGCCGCCCATGTACTCCGCCGTCGCGATGGCCCGCAGCTCCGTCGAGTGGCGGTCGTAGGTCTCCTGCGCCTCTGCCAGCCGCTCGCTCGCCTTCTTCGCCTCCTTGTCCGCCTGCTGCTGGGCGACGCGGGAGGCGTAGTAGTCGGTGATGAGCTTGTCGGCGTCCTTCTGCATCGTGGCCAGCTCCTTCTTGAGCTGCTTGGCCGTCGGCTTGGGCGCGGCGTGCGCGGGGACCGCGGTGACCAGCAGCAGCTGGGCGAGGACGATGCAGAGCAGGGACGTACGGACGGGGGAGGCTTCCGCCACGCTTCTCCTTACCCCGGGCCACAGGGCAGGATCCGGGCATGAGCGGTTCAGGCCGGGGGGCGCCCTCTATTCGACGCACGATAGTAGAGGATCAAGCCTCCCCACCCGCAAGTCACAATATTTCGTGATCACGGCCTTTTCGTACTCTGCGGACCACGATGTGCCGTCCGAGCAGCACCGAGCCCGGCACCACCACGAACCCCAGCAGGCTGGTGCCCAGGCCGAGCCCGATGTCGGCGTCCACGAGCCGGTCGCCGCCTCTCAGCACCGGCAGGCCGAGCGAGACGCTCACCGAGACCGACAGCAGCGGCTCCCGTTCGCGGGGCGGGTCCGGCTGGTTCGTCGCGGGCGGCGGCTCCTGATTGCCCGGCGGGTCGGGCGGGTCGCCGGCAGGGGGCGGCGGGGTCGGCCGGACGGTGGTGGGCGCCGCGGTCGTCGGGGGCCTCCTGGTGGGGCCGCTCGTCGTGGTCGGCCTGCGGGTCGGCTCTCTGGTGGGCCTCGTGGTCGTGGGGCGCTGCGTGGGCCGGGAAGCCGTACTGGTCGGCTGGGCGGTCGGCCTGCTGGCCCGGGGAGGCGCGCTGCCCGCCGGGCGGCCCGCCGGCGGCGTCACCACGGCCGGCTCACTCGCAAGAGGGAGCTCCTCGGTGCGCGTCGGCTCCGTGCTCGGCCCCGTCGTCGGTGTCGTCGTCGGGGTCGTCGTCGGGGTCGTCGTCGGGGTCGCGGCCTGCTCCGGCGGCTCAGGCGAGGAGGGCGCCGGCGTGACCGGCGGGGCCACGCTGGGCGGCGGCACGGCCACGCTGCGCGGCGCGGGCGCGTCGCCCAGGATCGCGAACGCCGACACCACCGCGGCGGCCGTCGCCACCACCAGGCCGCCGGTCATGGCGAGCTTCCCGGCCGGCGACAGCGCGTTGTGGAACAGGCTCGTGCCCGTGCCAGGCTCGGGGGCGGGCGGCGGGTTGGGCAGCAGCCCGGCCAGCGGCACGGCCAGTAACGCCAGGGTCGCGCGGCCACGGGCCTCCCAGTCGTCCCCGTACGCGGTGCGCGCCGTCTCCTCCAGCTCCTCCAGGAACGACAGCGCCGACTCCGGCCGCCGTGCCGGCTCCTTGGCCAGGCCGTGCTCGATCAGCGGGCGCAGCGGCGCCGCGATGTCGTCGATCGGCGGCGGCAGGTGCTGGTGCTGGTAGGCGAGGGCGGCGATGTTCTCGCCGTGGAAGGCGCGGTGGCCGGTCAGGCACTCGTAGAAGACGAGGGTGGCGGCGTAGACGTCGGTGGCGGGCCCGGCCGGGGCCTCGTCCCACTGCTCGGGCGCCATGTACGACGGCGTGCCCGCCAGCGCGGCCGTCTCCCCGACCTTGGCCGCCACGCCGAAGTCGACGAGCTTGCTGTCGCCGTCCTGGGTGATCATCACGTTCTCTGGCTTGAAGTCGCGGTGCACGACGCCGTGCCGGTGCGCCTCCGCCAGGCCGAGCAGCGAGCCCTTCAGCACCGCCAGCGCCGCCTGCGGGCCCGTCGCGCCCTCGCCGGCCAGCAGCCGCCGCAGCGTGAGACCGTCGACCAGCTCCATCACGATGACCGCGTCGTCGTCGCCCTCGACGTAGTCGAGCACGCGCGCGGTGTGCGGGCTGTCGATCTCCCGGATGAGCCGCGCCTCTTCCCTGAACCGCGCCACGAACGCCTCATCGTCGCGCAGCGGCTCGGCGAGGTGCTTGATCGCGACCTGTGAGCCGTCGGAGTCTCGGACGGCGAGCATCACGCGGCCGGTCCCGCCGTGACCCAGTTCCCGGATCTCCGTGTAGCCGGGAACCTCCATGGAGCCCTCCTGACCGGATAAAGATCCTTATAGGGGGACGCTAACCTGACGTCACCGGACGTGTCGACCCCCTTCACCACAGTGATCGGATCGGTATGGACACTATGCCGCGTAGTAGCCCACGGACCCCTCGGCGGACGGCGCCGGGGCCCGTGCCCGCCGAACCTTCTGTGCGGCGGTCCCACCTTGCGCGCCGGCTCTCCTGTGGCTCGGCGAACCCATCGCGTAGTAGGTCGCGTCGCGCCAGGAGCGCATGAGGACGCTTCAGGTGCGCAGGCGGCGGGCCACCGCGCCCGTGCCCAGGGCGAGGGCCACGCCCAGCAGGATGAGCAGGGCGAAGACCAGCGTCTCGCGCCACGGCCAGGCGCCGCCGCGCAGCTCGACGTCCATCACCGGGTACTCCAGCGTCTTGGCGGCGAAGCGGGCGGTCGGCACGTCGTAGGTGCGGGCGATGTCGCGGATCACCGCGTCGAAGGCGAACTCGTCGGCCGGGTGGACGTACTCCGGCCTTCCCGTGCCCGCCGCCTGGGCGCGGGCGGCTTCGTGGCCCGGGACGAGGAGCCGGTCGAGGTCGCCGGACGCGGCGGCCAGGGTCCTGCGGGGGACGAACGTCAGGCCGTGCTCGGAGCGGATGGGGCCGTCGCCCACCGCGATCGTGTGCCCGACCACGGACTGCTCGGTGTAGCCGTTGAACACCGACGCCAGCTCCAGCTCCCCGGCGCCCTCGACGAGCTGGACGCCGATGGCCGACGGGCGGGTCTGGTAGGAGGAGTTGAGCGGGGCCACCAGATCCGCCAGGTCCAGCCCCTGGACGGGCATGCGCGCGGGCGCTCCCGGCGAGTAGTGCCGCCAGTGCACGGCGTCGGCCGCCTGGCGGGCCGTGTCCATGTCGGCCAGGCGTTCGACGATGCGCAGGGCGCCGTCGATGGCCGACAGCACGCCGGCCGCGGTGATCACGTCGCCGTCGTCCACGTACCGCAGGCCGCTCTGCCACTTCACCGCCGGGAAGTCCGCGCGCAGGCCGCGCATGCGCAGCCAGTGCGAGGTGGCGGGGCGGCCGTCCAGCAGGCCGCTGCGGGCCAGCGCACGCGCGCCGTTGCAGACGCTGACGGTCAGCGCGCCGGCCGCCGACTGCTGCCTGAGCCAGGCGTTGATGGCGGCGAGCTCGGCGGGCTCCGGCTGCTCCATGGCGGGGACGAGCACGGCGTCGAGCGTGTCGCCGCGCCCGGTGAGGAGCTGCCGTAACTCCTCGAACGTCAGGTCGGGGACGACGTCCAGCCCGCCGGTCAGGGTGATCAGCCGGGGGCCCGCGGAGACGACGTAGGTGTTGAAGCGGCCGGTGCTCGCCAGCACCTCGTACGGGCCCAGCAGGTCGGCGGCGTTGGTGCCGTTGCCGCCGGTGAGGAAGGCGACGGTGGGCTTGGCCGGGTCGTGGGGCTTGGCGGCGGGCTCGGCGGAGACGGCGTCGGGGCGTGCCCGGTAGATGTCGCCGAACCTGCCGATCGTGCTGGCCGCCGACACCCCGGCCGGCACCAGCAGCGCGACCAGGACGACCGCCGCCGTTCTGACCCACCTGCCCCGGACGGTGAACCGGCGCCTACGGACCTTCTCGTCGCGCCGCCCGCCGCGCGCGTCCCCCGGCGCAACCCCTCGCATGATCGCCCCTCTTCCCGGCGCCTATGAGCCTCACCCGAGATGGTGTTCGACCAGTGCCTTGGGGACAAGGACATGAACCGGACATCCAGCGGACATTTCCGCTGGTACGACCTCAGGCAGCCGGAAGCGCAGAGGAGGCCGCCGCCTCAGGTGCGGGGGTGGCGGGTGGATGCGCGAAGGTAACCGCCGAAGGCGCGAGCGCGGCGGCCGGAGGGGCGGGGGTGGTGGTGAGAAGGCGGTGGACTTCGCGGGCGGCCATGCGGCCGGCGCGGTTGGCGCCGATCGTGCTGGCCGAGGGGCCGTAGCCGACCAGCTGCACCCTGGGGTCGCGGACGACCCGCGTGCCGTCGACGCGGATGCCGCCGCCCGGCTCCCGCAGGCGCAGGGGTGCGAGGTGGTCGAGCGCCGAGCGGAACCCGGTGGCCCAGACGATGGTGTCGCAGGCCAGGAACGTGCCGTCGTCCCACTCCACGCCGGTCTCGGTGATGCGGCGGAACATCGGGCGCCGGTGCAGAGCCCCCTTGGCCAGCGACTCACGGACGACCGTGCTGTAGGTGAGCCCGGTCACGGCGACGACGCTCTGCGGCGGCAGCCCGGCGCGTACGCGGTCCTCCACCATGGCGACGGCTTCGCGCCTGGCGTCCTCGCCGAAGTCGTCGTCACGGAAGACGGGTGGCCGCCGCGTCACCCACGCGGTCGCGGCGGCCACCCCCGCGATCTCCGACAGGACGTGCGCCGCCGATGTCCCGCCGCCCACCACGACCACCCGCCGCCCCGCGAACTCCGCCGGCCCCCGATAGTCGGCGTAGTGCAGCCGGCGGCCGGCGAACGTGGCGGCCCCCGGGTAGTACGGCCAGTAGGGACGGGTCCACGTACCGGTCGCGTTGACCAGCGCGGCGGCGGACCACTCCCCCGCGTCCGTCGCGACGAGCAACCGCCCCCTGGCGCCCTCGCGCACGGACGTGACCCGCACAGGACGCACGACGTGCAGCCCGGCCGCCCGCTCGTAGGCGTCGAAGTACGCGGGCACGACCTCGGCGGCGGGCCGCACCCCGCCGCCGTCCGCGGGCTTGGGGTGGCCCGGCAGGTCGAAGATGCCGTGCACCTTGTCCATCGTCAGCGAGGGCGACCGGTGCCGCCACGCCCCGCCGGGCCCGTCCTCCGCGTCGAGCACGACGGCCTCGACCCCGAACCGCCGCAGAAAGTACGCACTGGACAGGCCGGCCTGCCCAGCCCCGATGACGACGACCGCACTCTCCTCCACGCTCACCCTCAACCACCCCCACCCGGTCCCTCTTCCCGCCACCGGCGAAAACCCGAAACGGTTTCGCCAGGCGCAGCCCGTCCGCGAATCCCGGAGCAGTGTGGCCGGGCGCAGAATCACCAGGTCAGAAGAGCCGAGACGGTATGGGAAGAAGTTCTGGAGGACCGAAACTTTTCGGCGGAAGAGTCAGAGGTGACCCTGCCAAGAAAGCAGGGTCGATCTCGCCAAGGAGCGGAGGCGAACCACCGCCGCCCGGCAACCGCCGAAATCGGCGTCTGGTAGCGGGCGGGAAGGGGATTCGAGACGAACATCTACCCCCTACACCTCTCCCCGGCCAAAGCCGGGGAGAGGTGGGACGGTGGGTCAGAGGCGGTGGGGGACGGGGGCGGTGGAGCCGCGGACCACCAGTTCGGTGGCCAGCTCCACGTGGTGGGAGTCCACGCGTTCGCCTTCCGCCAGCCGCAGGGCCGTGCGGAGGGCCGCCTGGCCCATCTCGCGGAGCGGCTGCCGGATGGTGGTCAGCGGGGGCGAGGTGACCTTGGCGATCTGGGTGTCGTCGAAGCCGACGATGCTCAGATCCTCCGGGATGCGCAGCCCGCGCTCCCGCGCCGCCTCCATGATGCCGACGGCCATCTCGTCGCTGCCGGCGAAGATGGCGGTCGGCGCGTGGGGCAGGTCGAGCACGGCGGCTCCGCCCTCGACGCCGTCCTGGTAGTGGAAGTGGCTGGAGCGCACGTAGCCGGGCAGCACGGGCGCCCCCTCGGCCTCCATGGCGGCCCGGTAGCCGTGCAGCCGCGCCTGGTTGCACGCGGCGGTGGCGGGCCCGCCGACGTAGGCGATGCGCCGGTGGCCGAGCGAGAGCAGGTGCTGGGTGGCGGCCAGCCCGCCGGCGAAGTTGGTGGAGCCGATGCTGGTCACCCGGGTGCGCGGCAGGTTGAGCGGGTCGATGAGGACGAGCGGCAGCCGCGCCCGGTTGAGCGCGGCGGGCTGCCCGGCGGTCAGCTCGCTGGTGACGGCGATCAGCGCGCGCCGCCCTGCGGCGACCAGGCCGCGCGCCCAGGCGGTGGTGCGGGCCTGGCCGCCCCTGATGCTGACCACGATGCCGACCCCGGCCTCGGCCCCGGCCTCGACGGCGCCCTGGATGATCTCCGTGGAGTAGGCGTTGAGGTCGGTGTCGAACTGCACCTCGACGATGCCGAGCCCGGCCTGCTCGCGGCGCGGCGCCGGGGCGACGTAGTCGTGCTGCTGCAGCAGCGACTGCACGAGCGAGCGGGTGGCCGGCGAGACGTCGCTGCGGCCGTTGAGCACCTTGGAGACGGTCGCGACCGACACCCCTGCGGACGCCGCGACCGTCGCGAGCGTGGCACGTCTAGGACTGGGCGGCATCTGCACCCCCTTGCCGAGACTGTCCGGCGGCCGCGCCGGCGCTCACCTCCGCGGGTGTGACGAGCCGGCGGTCGTGGCCGACGTGGCGGGTCCGGCCGGTCAATCGTACGACGGCGCGGCACGGCAGGTCGGCGGCCGACGTGCCGGCCAGCACCTCGATGTCGCCTGGTTCGACGACGCGGCGCAGGTCGCGCCCGGTGAAGGCGGTGCGGTCGGCGTGTATGCGGAAGGTGACGTCGGCGCTTTCGCCGGGTTCGAGCGGAACTCTGGCGTAGCCGGTGAGCTGCTGGACGGGTCTGGTGACCTGGGCGACGAGGTCGTTGAGGTAGAGCTGGACGACCTCCTCGCCGGCCCGCCCGCCGGTGTTGCGCACGGTGACGGTGGCGGTGAACTCGCCGTCGGTGGGCACCTCGGTGGCGCTGAGCCGCAGGCCGGTCACCTCGAAGGTGGTGTAGGAGGCGCCGTGGCCGAAGGGGAACAGCGGCGTGGGGTCGAGGTTGCTGATGCCGTGGCTGTCGGTGCCGAGTGGCGGCTGCAGGTAGGTGCCGGGCTGGCCGCCCGGTACGCGCGGGATCTGCACGGGCAGCCGCCCGGTGGGCTGGACGCGGCCTGACAGCACGCCGGCGATGGCGGCGCCGCCCTCCTCGCCGGGCATGAACGCCTGGACGAGCGCGGCGGCGCCGTCACGAATCTCGCCCAGCGCGTACGGCCGTCCGGAGACCACGACGACGACCACGGACGTGCCGGTGGCGGCCAGCTCGGCGAGCAGGTCGGCCTGCATGCCGGGCAGCCGCAGGTCCTCGGCGTCGCAGCCCTCGCCGGAGGTGCCCTGCCCGAACAGCCCGGCCAGGTCGCCGACCACGGCCACGCACACGTCGGCGTCGCGGGCGGCTTCGACGGCGGCGGCGAAGCCGGAGCGGTCGTCGCCGCGCACCTCGCAGCCCTTCTCGTAGCGCAGCTCGGCGCCGGGCAGCTCGGCGGTGAGCGCGTCGAGCACGGTGGGCGCCTCGATGCCGAGGCCGAGTCCGGGGTGGCGGGGCAGCACGTGGTTGGGGAAGGCGTAGCAGCCCATGAACGTGCGGGGGTCGTGGGCGGCGGGCCCGACGACGGCGACGCGGCGCGGCGCGGCGCGGCCCTCACCGAGCAGCGGCAGCGCGGTGCCGGCGTCGAGCAGGATGATCGAGCGCTCGGCCAGCTCTCTGGCGAGTGCGCGGTTGGCGGGCGAGTCGAGGTCGACGTCCGCGGCGCCGGCGACGGACTGCTCGGGCGTCCACCCGGGGTCGAGCAGCCCGAGCTCGACCTTCTGGGTGAGCAGGCGGCGCACGGCCCGGTCGATGAGCTCCTCGTCCAGTTCGCCGCGGCGTACCCGGTCGGCGAGGTCCTGGCCGAAGCCGAGGGTGTCGGGCAGCTCGACGTCGATGCCGGCGGTGAGCGCCTGCACGCCGGCCTCGCCGGTGTCGGCGGCGACGCGGTGCATGGTGGTCAGGAACGGAACCGCCCAGTAGTCGGAGACGACGGTGCCGGTGAAGCCCCAGTCGTCGCGCAGCACCTCGGTGAGCAGCCACGGGTCGGCGCCGGCGGGGACGCCGTCGACGTCGGAGTAGGAGTTCATCACCGAGCGGGCGCCGCCGAGCGCGATCGCGGTCTCGAAGGTGGGCAGGATCATGTCGAGCAGCTCGCGCCTGCCCATCGGCACGGGCCCGTGGTTGCGCGCGGCGCGGGAGGCGGAGTAGCCGGCGAAGTGTTTGAGCGTGGCGATGATCCCGGCGTTCTCCAGCCCGCGTACGTAGGCGGCGCCGAGCGTCGCGACCAGGTACGGGTCCTCGCCCATGGTCTCCTCGACCCGCCCCCATCGGTAGTCGCGCACGACGTCGAGCACCGGCGAGAGCCCCTGGTGCACGCCGACGGCCCGCATGTCGCGGCCGATGGCGGCGGCCATGCGCTCGACCAGGCCGGGGTCGAACGTGGCGGCCCAGGCGATGGCGGCCGGGTAGACGGTGGCGCCGTAGGCGGTGAAGCCGGTCAGGCACTCCTCGTGGACGATGGCGGGGATGCCGAGCCGGGAGCGTTCGATCACGATCCGCTGCTGGCGGACGACCTCGGCCGCGCCTTCTTCCGGCGTGACGGGGACGCTGCCGTGGACGCGGGTCAGGTGGCCGAGCCCGTGCCGGGCGGCCTCCTCCAGCGGGATGGTGCCGGAGGCGGCGAAGACGTCCTGCATGGGGGCCACGTTGAGCGGCTCTGCGCCCGGCTCCGGCTCCTCGGCCTGGCTCATGTCGTTGCCGACCCACCTGCTGCCGAGCTGGCCGATCTTCTCCTCCAGGGTCAGCTCGGCAAGGAGGGCTTCGACTCGGTCGGCCACGGCGAGCGCCGGGTCCTGCCACGGGCGCAGCGCCCGGTTCGCCGTGGGGGTCCGATCTAGAGCCGTCATGTACTGCGCTCCTTAAAGAGGTGCGGTCTTTTCGTAACTTTTCGAAGACGTTTCGCCAGCGGTGCCGACCTCGGCGCGTGACCGTCGCTGTCCCAGACCTCCAGCTAAGAGCACGCGCGGTAGTACCTTACACGCGCCTCATCAGAACGCCAGATGTTTGTCTGATCGACAACCTCTTGACACCACTATTCCCGAAACCTAGATTGGCGACCCCCGCGGTCATGTCGAAAATGTTTCGATGAGCTGACACTAGGAGGAGTGGAAGAGTGGCACTAAGGTGCCAATCCACGACCGCCGGCCATCGCATCCGATGATCAACGAGCCGCGACCCCCAGCCCGCGGCACTCACGTACGGAGATCAGCGTGGAGTCCAGGACTACCTCTCGCCGCAACTTTCTCAGCCTCGTCTCCATGGGTGTCCCCCTAGGAGCAGCGCTTGCCGCCTGTGGCGGCACGGGTCCCACCCAGACGGGCGCCGGTGGCGACCCCGGCGCCGGCGCGACCGCCGGTGGCGGCGGCGCCAACAGCGCCACGTACTGGTACCTGTCGACGCAGCCCCAGGAGGGCGTGCGCACCAGGACGATCGAACGGCACAACAAGGCCAACGCCAACGGGACGATCACCGGCACGACGTTCCAGAACGACGCCTTCAAGACCAAGATCAAGACGGCCATCGGCGCCGGCCAGGCCCCCACCCTCATCTGGGGCTGGGGTGGCGGCACCCTGCGCAGCTACGTGCAGGCCGGCCAGGTGGACGACCTGACCGACTGGTTCGAGCAGAACCCGGCCGTCAAGGACAAGCTGTTCCCGTCCTCCTTCGGCGCCGCGACCATCGACGGCAAGATCTACGCGATGCCGTGCGAGACCCTGCAGCCGATCGTCCTCTACTACGACAAGCGGGCCTTCGACAAGATCGGCGCGCAGCCGCCCCAGACGTGGGGCGACATCCTCGACCTGGTGCCCAAGTTCAACGCCAAGGGCATCGCGCCGTTCTCGCTGGGCGGCCAGTCGCGCTGGACGAACATGATGTGGCTGGAGTTCCTCTTCGACCGCATCGGCGGCCCCGAGGTCTTCCAGGCCGTGTTCGACGGTGAGAAGGACGCCTGGTCCAACCCGGTCGCGATCCAGGCGCTGGGCGAGATGCAGAAGCTGATCAAGGCCGACGGCTTCGTCAAGGGCTTCTCCTCCATCACCGCCGACTCCAACGCCGACCAGGCCCTGCTCTACACCGGCAAGGCCGCCATGATGCTGCACGGCGGCTGGACGTACGGCAGCATGAAGGCCGACGGCGGCGACTTCGTCTCCGGCGGCAACCTGGGCTACATGAACTTCCCGCCGGTCGACGGCGGCAAGGGCGACCCCGGCAACACCGTGGGCAACCCCGGCCAGTACATCTCCATCTCCTCCAAGGCCACGCCGGAGCAGAAGGAGATCGCCAAGAAGTTCTTCGCCGGCGCGCTGATCGACGACACCGCGGTCAAGGAGTGGGTCGGCACGGGCGCCGTCCCGATCATCAAGGGCGCGGACAAGGAGTTCGCGAACTCCGAGGACAAGGACTTCCTGGGCTTCGTCTACAACATCGCGGTCAACGCCAAGACCTTCGGTCAGTCCTGGGACCAGGCGCTCAGCCCGACGGCCGCCGAGGTGCTGCTGGACAACATCGCCAAGCTGTTCCAGCTGTCCATCTCGCCCGAGGAGTTCGCCACGAACATGAACGCGGTCATCGGCAAGTGAGCGCCGTCATGACCACCGCCAGGCCCGCCCGCAGGGCGGGCCGTGGCGGCTCCATCAAATGGATGACCATTCCGGCGCTGGTGTTCTTCGTCGGGTTCGCCCTCATCCCGCTGGTAGGGGTGCTCGCCCTCAGCTTCGCGCAGTGGGACGGGCTCGGAGAGATCGGTATCGCCGGGTTCAGTAACTGGAGCGCCATCCTCGCCGATCCCGGCCTGCCGCACGCGCTGTGGATCACCTTCCTCGTCATGGCCGTCTCGTGGGCGGTGCAGACGCCCGCGAGCATCCTGATGGGGGCCTTCCTGGCCGGGCAGCAGAAGTACCGCGCGATCCTGTCGGTGGTGTTCTTCATCCCGCTGCTGCTCAGCTCCGCCGCGCTGGCGATCACCTACAAGGCGCTGCTCGACCCGAACTTCGGTCTCGGCGCCGGGCTGAACATCCCGTTCCTGGTCCAGGACTGGCTGGGCGAGCCGGTGCTCGCCTTCGGCGTAGTGATCTTCGTGGTGTCGTGGCAGTACATCCCGTTCCACTCGCTGATCTACCAGGGCGGCATCCGGCAGATCCCGCGCTCGATGTACGAGGCCGCCGAGCTCGACGGCGCGGGCCGGGTGCGCAGGTTCTTCAGCATCACGCTGCCGCAGCTCAAGTACACGATCATCACGTCGTCCACGCTGATGGTCGTCGGGTCGCTGACCCTCTTCGACCTGATCTTCGTGCTGACCGCCGGCGGCCCCGGCGACGCCACCCGGGTGCTCGCGCTCGACATGTACAAGCGCGGTTTCCAGGCCAACCTCATGGGTCCGGCCAGCGTGATCGCGGTCATCCTCGTCCTCGTCGGCCTCGGCCTGTCGCTGCTCCTGCGCCGGCTCGGCGGCCGAGACCAAAGCCACAGCCAGCTTGAAGGGGCCTGACGCATGACGACCGCCCCCACCAGGGCTCCCCAGCGCGACACCATCTCCGCCGGCCCTTCGCACCGCCGCAAGGTCGGCCGCAGCCAGGAGCGCCCCAACTGGATGGCCGGCGTGACCAGCGTCATCTGGCTGGTCATCGTCGCCGTGCCGATCTACTGGATCGTCATCACCAGCTTCAAGTCGCAGTCGAACTACTACCAGGAGAACCCGTTCGCCCCGCCGGGAGAGCCGACGCTGGCGAACTACCGCCTGGTCATCGAGTCCGACTTCATCCAGTACTTCATCAACAGCGTGATCGCGACCCTCGGCGCCGTGGTGCCGGCCGTGCTGGTCAGCTTCATGGCGGCGTACGCGATCGTGCGCGGCGGCAGAAGCAGGTCGCTGCGCTGGACGAACTCGCTGTTCCTGATGGGTCTCGCGATCCCGCTGCAGGCCGTGGTGATCCCGATCTACCTGATCATCATCCAGCTCGGCCTGTACGACTCGCTGATGGCGCTGATCCTGCCCTCGATCGCGTTCGCGATCCCGCTGTCGGTGCTCGTCCTGTCGAACTTCATCAGGGACGTGCCCAAGGAGCTGTTCGACTCCATGCGGATCGACGGCGCCTCCGAGACCGAGATGCTCTGGAAGCTGGCCTTCCCGCTCACCCGCCCCGCCGTGGTGACGGTGACGATCTACAACGCGCTGCAGATCTGGAACGGCTTCCTGCTGCCTCTGGTGCTCACCCAGAGTCCCGACAAGCGCACGCTGCCGCTGGCACTCTGGTCGTTCCAGGGCCAGTACAGCATCAACGTGCCCGCGGTGCTCGCCTCCGTCGTGCTCACCACGCTGCCCATTCTGGTGCTGTACGTGGTGGGCCGCCGCCAGCTCCTTGCCGGTCTCACCGCGGGGTTCGGCAAGTGAGCCGGCCGGCGTGCCGCCTCAGGTGCGCCATGTCCGTCTCGTAGCAGCGGTCGTCCCCGCGGGCGACGTGACCGGCGAAGGCCGCGTCGCCCGCGGCGGCCGATGCGCGGTGTCGAAGTCGATGAACGCGGCCGGCAGGCCGTCCCAGAACACACAGGTGGGGCGGCGTACGGTGCCGGCCACCTTCACCACGTGGTTGACGCCCCCGCCTGTCAAGATCTCCTCGTCCGGCGCTCCTCCCTTCTACGGGTCGTGCCGCGCACCGCACCACTGGTTTTCTGACCGGTGGTTTTATGACCGGCTTCTCGGCGGCGCGATAGAACAAAGCGCATGGACCCGGCACCGGTGGTACTCGTCGTGGACGACGAGCGCAACATCCGCGAGCTGCTGCTCGACGCCCTGGAGCTCAACGGCTTCCGTGTCCGCACGGCCGCGTCGGGCTCCCAGGCGCTGCTGAGCGTCGGCCGGCAGCGGCCCGACCTCATCCTGCTCGACGTGATGCTGCCCGACCTCGACGGCTTCGCGGTGGCGCAGCGGCTGCGGCCGGACGGCGGGGGGCCGCCGGTGCTGTTCCTGACCGCGCGCGACACGGTCGCCGACCGCATCGCGGGGCTGACAGCGGGCGGCGACGACTACGTGACGAAGCCGTTCAGCCTGGAGGAGGTGGTGCTGCGCATCCGCGCCATCCTGCGCCGCACGGGCGCGCGCGAGGCGCCCTGCGACGACGGCCTGCTCCGCTACGCCGACCTGGAGCTGGACGAGGAGACCCACGCCGTACGCCGCTCCGGCCGGCACATCCACCTGTCGCCGACGGAGTTCGCGCTGCTGCGTTACCTGATGATCAACGCCGAGCGGGTGGTGAGCAAGCCGCAGATCCTCGACCGCGTGTGGTGCCACGGCTTCGGCGCCGACAGCCGCATCGTGGAGTCGTACATCAGCTACCTCCGCCGCAAGATCGACGCCGAGGGGCGGCCGCTGATCCACACGCTGCGCGGCGTGGGCTACTCCCTGCGCGACCAGACCCTGCTGGACCGGGCCCGATGACGCGGCGGAATCCCGACATACCGATGGCCCCAACCCTCTCCGGCGAACGACCGGACCCGATGACGGGCCGTTCCCTTCCCCGTGCGCGGGCGTGGCCGCTGCGGCACCGGCTGCTCGCGGCGCTGCTCGCGTTGTCGGCGGCGGCGCTGGCGGTCTTCGCGGCGGCCGGGGTGCTGCTGCTCGACCGCTCGCTGCTGGCGCGCGTGGACACCCAGCTCACCGGGTTCGCCGCGACGTTCCGCCAGGGACCGCCGCCGGGCGCTCCCGTGCCGCCGCCCCGGCCGCGGGGCGAGGTGGAGCTGCCCACCCTGTTCCGGGTCACCGTGTTCACCGGGTCGGGCGCGGTCGTACGGCGGCTGCCCGGCGGCGGCGACGGCCCCGACGTGTCCGCCGGCCTGCTCGCCCACCCGCCGCGCGGCCCCTTCACCGTGCCCGACATGGCGGGCGGCGCCGAGTGGCGGACCATGATCGTGCGCCTGCCCGACGGCGACAGGGCCGCCATCTCGCTCTCCCTGGAGTCCAACCGCAGCACCGTACGCCGGCTCCTGCTCATCGAGGCGGCGGCCGGCGTCCTCGTGCTGGCGCTGCTGGGCGCGGTGGCGCTGGCCGTGGTCCGCCTCGGCCTGCGCCCGCTCACCCGCATGGAACGCACGGCCACCGCCATCGCGGCGGGCGAGCTGGACCGGCGGGTCTCCGACAGCGACCCGCGCACCGAGACAGGCCGGCTGGGCCGGGCGCTGAACGTCATGCTCGGCCGCCTGGGCGAGGCCCTGCACCAGCGCGAACGCTCCGAGCAGCGCCTGCGCCGCTTCCTCGCCGACGCCTCGCACGAGCTGCGCACCCCGCTCACCTCCATCAGGGGGTACGCCGAGCTGTACCGGCACGGCCGGCCCGGCCCCGATCCCGTCGTGGCCCGCATCCTCGGCCGCATCGAAGGGGAAGCCGAGCGGATGGGCGTCCTGGTGGAGGACCTGCTGCTGCTCGCCCGTCTGGACGAGGAGCGCGCCCTGGACCTGACGGAGGTGGACCTGCACGTCATCGCGGCCGACGTGGTGCACGCGGCGCGGGCGCGTGACCCCGGCCGTGCGGTGGAGCTGGTCCTGGGCGACGATCCGGTACGGGTGACCGGCGACGAGCACCGCCTGCACCGCGTCCTCGCCAACCTGGTCGGCAACGCCCTCACCCACACCCCGGAAGGCACCACCGTCCACGTCCTCCTCGGCAACCGGGATCCCGGCGATCACGGCACGGCGGCCGCCCGGGCCGGAGGTGATGACATGCGGGGGCCGGACGCCGGCGATCGCCCCGCGGCGGCGGTCACCTGGGCGGGGGCCGAAGAGGTGCGGGGGCCGGTGGCCGTGGTCGAGGTGTGCGACGACGGGCCGGGGATCGATCCCGGGCACCTGCCGCACGTCTTCGACCGCTTCTACCGCGCCGACCCCGCCCGCTCCCGCGAGAGCGGCAGCACCGGCCTGGGGCTCGCCATCGCGGCGGCGCTGGTGGCCGCGCACGACGGCCGCATCGAGGCGCGCAGCGCGCCGGGCCACGGCACCGCGTTCCGCGTCCTGCTGCCCGTGGAGGGCCCGCCGGGTCAGCCCGAGCGGCGCACCATCTCCTCGATCCAGACGGGCGCGTAAGGGGACGTGCAGCCCGGCGAGGTCGGGTAGTCCTTCAGCACCTCCAGGCGCTCGCCGATGGCGACGGCGCGGGCGCGGTGCCCGGGGTGGTCGATGCCGATCTGGGCCAGGCAGTGGTTCATCGCCCACTGGAGGCGTTCATGGGCGTCCTTCATCTCCGCCTCGATGACGTCCAGCAGCCCCGCCAGGTCGAGACCCTCAGGCTTCCTGGACACCCGTTCGACGGTCAGCGCCCAGCCCGCGCTCGCCACCACCGGGTGGGGGTCGGCGAACCAGGTCACCCGCAGCCCCTCGGCGTGCGGGCTCTTCTTCACCACGTAGTTGACCAGCCAGTCCTGCACCTTGGGCGTGCGGGCCTCGCGCAGCATGCGGTCCAGCTCGTCCGCCTCGAACGCCTTCGGCCGGCAGACCAGCAGCGCCAGCAGCCGCGCCGCGCTGTCACCCGTCTCCCACAGCTCGCGGGCGAGGTCCTGCCGTGTCTTGAGCCGCTTGGCGATGGCGCGCAGCTTGCCCAGGTTTACGGCGTGGTCGTCGCCATGCCGCTCGTTCACCTCGCGGATCTTCGGGTCCGCGAGTGCGGCCAGCTCGGCCATCACCTCTGCCAGCTCGTCGGCCGGTGTCCCGGTCGTCGCCGTCTCGGCCACGTCCACCTCCCTGTCGGGCTTCAGCGTAAGCGGGAGTTCACACACTATTCCCAGCTTGTTGCGATCCCATATGGACTGACACGGAAGGAGAGACATGCTGCGCAGATTCCGCAGGCGTACCATCTCCGCAGATCAGCCCGCCGCCCCAGGCTCTCCCCCAGGCGAGGCGGGGCACGCCCTGCGCGCTCCCAGCAGGCTGCACGCGTTCAACCGGTACGAGATCAAGTACCTGGTCGACGCCGCCACGGCCGGCGAGCTGCGGGCCGAGATGGAGCGCCTGCTCGACCGCGACGAGCACAGCGGCGAGAACGGCTACGGCATCTGGAGCGTCTACTACGACACCCGGGCGCTGCGCTTCTACTGGGAGAAGATCGAGGGCCTGAAGTTCCGCAGGAAGCTGCGGATCCGCCACTACGGCGACCGGTTCCAGGTCACCGGCGACACCCCGGTCTTCGTGGAGATCAAGCAGCGGGTCAACCGGGTCACGCAGAAGCGGCGGGTGCGGCTGCCGTACCGGGACGCCGTCGCGCTGTGCGACGGGCGCGCGATGGTCGCGCACGGGCCGTCCGAGCGGGCCTTCCTGGAGGAGGTGCTCGACCTGGTCTGCCGCCTCGACCTGCGGGCGACCGCGATGACCGGCTACCAGCGGCACGCGTACGTGGGCCGCGGTGCCGACGTGGGCCTGCGGGTGACCTTCGACCAGCGGGTACGCGGGCGTGACAGGGACTTCCACCTGGGCGCCGACGCCGAGAACCGGTTCATCGTCCCGCCCGGCAAAGTGATCATGGAGGTCAAGGCCGACGAGTGGGTGCCGTACTGGCTGACCGACCTCACCGCCGAGCGGAACCTCCAGGTGGTCCGGGTCTCCAAGTACTGCCAGAGCGTGGAGGCGTACGGGCGGGCGCCCCGCTCCCTGTTCCACATCCCCGGCCACGATCTCGACCCCATCCCCGGCCGCCCGCCGGCCATGACCACCGCCAAGGAGGCGTGACCCCCCATGGACTTCTCGTTCCAGGACCTGTCGGGCACGTTCAGCGTCGCCGACATCGCGATCGCGATGTCCCTGTCGTTCGTGCTCAGCGCCATGATCGGCTGGGTCTACCGGGCGACCCACCGCAACGTCTCCTACAGCCAGTCGTACGTGCAGACGCTGGTCGTCCTCGGCATGCTGATCTCGCTCATCATGCTCGTCGTCGGCTCGAACATCGCCCGCGCCTTCGCCCTGGTCGGCGCGCTGTCGGTGGTGCGGTTCCGCAACGCGATCAAGGAGACCAGGGACGTCGGGTTCATCTTCCTGGTGATGGGCGTCGGGATGGCCGTCGGCACCCGGTTCTACCTGCTGGCCGTGGTCGCCGCCGTGGCGATCTCGCTGATCGTCATGATCATGCACCGGTTCAACTGGTTCCAGCTGAACGTGCGGCGGCAGGTCGTCAAGGTGCAGGTGCCCTCCGACGACGACTACACGCACGCCATCCAGGACGTGCTGGTCCGGCACACCGACGAGTTCGAGCTGGTCAGCATGGAGTCGATCAGGGCCGGGGCGCTCATCGAGCTGATGTACACGGTCAAGATCAAGAAGGGCAGCGAGCCCGCGGACGTGATCGCCGCGCTGCGCGAGCGCAACCACGGCCAGAACGTCACGGTCCTGACCGGGTACGACCAGACCGACCTGTGAGGGCCCCGTCATGGCACTCAAGCACCGCATCCCCGTCAAACTCCGGCAGAACTGGAAGCTGGTCGCGCTGTGCGCGGTGTTCCTGATGGCGTGCTGGGGGGTGTTCGGCAGCGGGACCATCCGCCCGTATGTCACCACCTCCGGCACCGCCCAGGCCGACACCGTCGTCCAGAACCTCACCGGCACCCGCGAGCTGTTCGACGCGGCCACGCCGCACGAGGTGACGCTGACGTTCCGGGACGAGGGCTACCAGGACATGCTGTCCGAGTACTTCAAGGACGGCGACAAGAAGTACGTCGAGGCGGATCTCACCATCGACGGGACCCGCATCCCGAGCGTGGGGATCCGGCTCAAGGGCAACTCGACCTTGCAGGGCTTCACCTGGAAGGGACAGTCCAGGCCACGCGTCCGGCCGGGCGGCGGCGGACCGCCGGAGGGCTTCCGGCCCCCGGCCGACGGCCGCCCTCCGGGCAACGCGCAGCCCCCTGGGGACGGACAGCGACCCGGCAACGGGCAACCCCCTGGGGACGGGCGGCCGCCCGGGGCGGGACGGCCGCCGGGCGGCGGGCGGGCCGGCTTCGGGCAGCTCAAGGCCGAGGAGCCGGAGAACCTGCCGTGGCTGATCAGCTTCGACGAGTTCGTGGCGGGCCGCCGCTACCAGGGCCACAGCCAGATCGCCGTACGCCCGGCCGCGCAGCAGTCCTCGACCCTGCTCAACGAGGCGCTGGCCATCGCCATGGTGGGGGCGGCCGGCGAGCCGACCCAGCGCTCGGCCTACTCCTCCTTCTCCGTCAACGGCCGCACGTCCAAGCCGCGGCTGCTCGTCGAGTACCTGGACGAGGGGTACGCCGAGCGGCTCGGTGACGGCGTGCTGTACAAGTCGCTGGCCTCCAGCAGCTTCGCCTACCAGGGCGAGGACCAGACCGCGTACGTGGACGACTTCAAGCAGGTCAACCTGAAGGGCGAGCGGGACCTGCAGCCGGTCATCGGCTTCATCAAGTGGGTGGAGGAGGCGTCGGACGAGGAGTTCGCGAAGGGCCTGGCCGAGCGGCTGGACGTCGAGTCGTTCGCCCGCTACGCCGCTCTGCAGAACCTGCTGCTGAACTTCGACGACATGTCCGGGCCCGGCCGCAACTACTACCTCTGGTACGACCTCGGCACCCGCAGGTTCCGCGTGATCAGCTGGGACCTCAACTTCGCGTTCAGCGGCGACGCCACGGCCGGGCCGGAGGAGACGATCAGCCGGGGCTTCGGCGCCCGCCCGCAACGAGCGGCCCAGCGCGATCAGCAGGCCCAGCCGCCCGCCGGGGGCGGGCCACGGATGACGGGACACGCGCTGAAGGACCGCTTCTTGAAGGACGCCGGCTTCAAGAAGCTCTATGAGCGCGAGTACGCCACCCTGTACCGCGAGCTCCTGGCCGGCGGCACCGCCACGAAGCTGCTGGACGAGGCGCTGGCGGCGTACGGGCGGAATGCCGGAGCCGACACCGCGAGGGCGACCGGGGAGGCGACCGGGGAGGCGACCGAGGAGGCGACCGCCCTCCGCGAAACCCTCCAGACCCGCACCAAGGCCCTGAGCTCCCTGGCCTCCTGAGCCCCTGCGCCGTCCACCGGCCTGGAACCGGTGGACGGCGGGCGCGGTCAGCGGCGGGCGCGGAAGGCGACGGCGGTGGTCGAGGTGATCGCCGTCACCAGGACGACGGTGAGCAGGACGCTGCTCAACGGGTTGCGCCGCCGCTCCGCCGGCTCGGCCCGGATGACGTGCGACCGCGAGGACGGCGTCGGGGACGGCGTGGGCGTGGGCGTGAGCGTCGGCGTGGGCGGCAGGACCACCTCAGCCGGTACGAGCGGCGGCACGCCCCGCTGCACCTGCCGGGGCCGCCCGCGCGGACACTCCCCCAGCTGGACGTCACCCGCGCACAGCCCGTCCGGATAGACGGTCACCTGAGGCACCGTCACCTTGGGCGCGGCATGCCGCTTCGCATCCGGCATCGCGATCGACACCCTGGGCCGAGGCGAACTCTGCACCCACACCCGCGGCACCCGCACGTCCCGCCCGACTCTGACCCGCTTGGGCGGCGCCGGCGCCCGCACGGACACCTTGGGCACGGGCCGCGGCTTGGGCACCGCACGAGGCTTGGGCACCGCGCCGGGCTTGGGCACCGCGCCGGGCTTGGGCACCGGCCGCTGCTTGACGACCGGCCGAGCCGGCTTACGAGGCGCCGGCACCCGCCCCGGCTCCGTCACACGAGCCGCCATCCGCACCCGCCGCGAGGCCACCCGCACCACCCCTGCCCGCCCACCACCGGGCTGCGCGCGCGCCGATCCCGCCACGCCCCGCGCCGCCGCCATCGGCACGTGCGACGCGACCGGCGCGTACCGCGACAGCTGCTGTGCGCTGGGCGGGAGCGGTGCCGCGGCCGGAGTGTGCGCCTGGTGGGCGGCCCGGTCGGCTGCGGTCAGCGCGCCACGTTGCGGAGGAGGGCCGAGGTCGGTGGTGGCGGGGCCGGTGACCGTGGCGGTGATCAGGGCGGTGGCCAGCAGGAGCGGGCCGCGCCTTGCTCCCACGGTCACACCTTTCCGGTGATCCGGGCGAACTCGTCCAGGGCTCCCCTGAACGCCTCCGGCCCCACGGCCAGGGGTCCGTCGAAGGCGCGGGAGATGTCCCACGTCAGGTACGTGCCGAACCCGATGAGCGCGGCGGTCGCCACCAGCGGCAGGATCGCGAGCCCGCGCGGCCTGGCACCGGCGAGGAAGGGGAAGATGACGACCAGCACCCCGGTGAGGACGGTCAGGAAGAGCAGGCCGTCCGGGGGCCGGGCGGCGGCGTCGGCGGTGCGCTGGGCGCGGGCGGTGGAGATGGCGCGGAGGTGTTCGAGCACCTGCGCCTTGGCGTCCTCCTCATCGTCGTTGGCCGCCGGCAGCGCGGTGACGCGGGCGCGGATGTCGTCCATGCGCTCGGCCCCGACGGGGTGCATGCGGCCCTCCTTCATCAGCGGCCACTCGTCCCTGACCACGAACGCCACATATTCCCGCAGCGACCTGCGCACCTCTTCGGAGGCGCTGCCGGGCAGCTCGGCGGCGGCCCAGTAGGCGTCGACGGCGGCCTGGCTCTCGGCGTGGGTGTTGAGCCTCGCGGCGTCGGCCGTCGTCCAGGGGACGATGATCGCGATGGCGAACACCAGCAGGAACATCGCCGACAGCATCGCCCCGGCGTGCGCGGCGGACGGGCCGCTCGGATCACGATCCTCGCCTGCTCTCTTGACCCGTCTGAACACCAGCGCGGTGAGCGCCACCGCGCCCACCGCCGCCAAGATCGAGAGCGTGTACGCCATGAAGATCTCCCGGACCTCTTTCGGATACGCAGTGTCACATTACTATCACACAGTGCAATGTTGGCGTCAGGCGCCCAAAGGTAAAGTCCCGGGCAAGCCCATACCTCCGGCGAGCCGCCGCGAAGATCACTACGTTAAGGGACCCGGGCCCTACCCCGGGGTAATCCCTGGGCCGGACCCTGAGGCGCAATCGTACGAAAAATCGCAATATGTGAGCGTCCACCGTGGGAGGGGCGCGGGTGAGGACGTCCAGGCCGTTCGCGGAGGGACGGCCGGTGTCCTCGCCGGCGCAGGGGATGGTGCCCGCAGGACCCCGATGGAGCAGTTGCCACGTCGCAGCGCCGGTCCTCGCCAGACCGGCACCGGGTCCCCGCGGTCACTCCGGGGCGGTCGCCGCACGTAGCCATGCGCCACCGCCCCGGACCCACACCGCCTCCCGCACCACCCCACCACCCGGAGGGCAGCCGGGAGCGCATGCGCCGCGTACCGCCTCCATGACGCGCCACCGTCTGAGGGCGGGTGGACTAGCCGTGTGGCGGCGCGGTGGAGAGGCGGTGGCGGACTGGACGGATTGCCGGGAAGTTGACGTGATGTCTCGCAAGATGTCCAGCCGAATGATGAAATTTCGGGATTGTCGGGACCATGGACCGCGTGAATCTCAACGGTCGTAAATTCGTCATGGTCAGCTCGACGGCGAGCAAGGTCAACCCCGATGGTCCCACACGGTTCGAGTACTGGGAGGACGACGGGCTCGTGTGGGGCAGCTACACCGGCGACACCGTGACGCAGGGCCGCTTCGTGGGGACGCGCGACGGCGCCGAGGTGACGATCTCCTACGTGCACGCCCTGGTGGCCGGCGGCAAGGCGGCGGGGAAGAGCACCAGCCGCATCGAGACCGGCGACGACGGACGGCTGCGGCTGGTGGAGGAGTTCAGCTTCGAGGGCGACGACACGCCGCACGTCAGCGTCTGCGCCGAACTCCCCTGACCGTCCGGAAGCCGGGGTGAGCTTCCAGGGAGGGGCGGCTCACCCCGGCGAGCCAGCGAGGTCAGGTGTCCTTGCGGAGGGCGGCGCGGCCCTCGGCGGCGCCGACGAAGCGCATCTTGCCCAGCGGCACGTCGCCCTGGGTCTCCGGGGTGGGGCGGCGCTGGGCGCGGGCGGCCTGGTCGCGGTCGCTGGGCAGCACGTACGGCCGCTTGAGCACCTCGTCCAGGATGAACACCGTCTCGGTGGCCTTGACGGCCGGGATGTTGGCGAGCCGGTCGGTCACCATGGTGTGCACGGCGGCCACGTCGGAGACCCGCACCTGGATCATCGCGTCGTGCTGCCCGGTGGTGATCGCGCAGTACTCGACCTCCGGCATCCGCGCCAGCTCGGCCCTGAACTGCTTCCACATCTGCTGCCGTACGGTGACGAAGATGAGCGCGGTGATGCCGAGCCCGGTCCTGACGTGGTCGATCTCGGCGGTGAAGCGCTTGATGGCGCCGTCGGCGCGCAGCGCCTCGAAGCGGGTGTAGGCGTTGGCGCGGGAGATGCCGACGCGTTCGGCGAGGGCGGCGACGGAGATGCGGCCGTTCTCCCTGAGCACCTCGAGGATCTTCATGTGGATCTCGTCCAGCTCGAGACCGATTCCGATCCGTCCAGGTTGACCGCCACCCGTGGCACCATTTCTGGAAATTTCACTCATCATTACCTCACCGCTCTTTATATCCGTCTCGCCGACCGCACGGAGCCTGGACGTTCTGCCGCACAATCCTCGACATCCTTCTGCCGAACGTCCAACCTTGGAGGACCTACATGGCGACCCGCTCGCAGACGGCGGCTGTGCTGCTCGCCGGTGCACTCGCCCTCGCCGCCTGCGGAAGCGGCGGCACCACTCCCACCTCCGGGGCATCGGGTGCCGCCGGGGGCAAGACCCTCGTCATCGACACCTCCTTCGACCTGAAGACCGCTGACCCCGGCCGCACGTACGAGCCGACGGGGCTCATCGTGGGCAAGGCGATCTATGAGACGCTGCTGACGTTCGACGGGGCCGACGTGACCAAGCCGGTGCCGGCGCTGGCCGAGTCGTACGAGCTGTCGGAGGACGGCAAGACGCTGACGCTCAAGCTGAAGCAGGGGGCCACGTTCGCCGACGGGTCTCCGCTGACGGCCGACGACGTGGTGTTCTCGCTCACGCGGGTGCGTGACATGAAGGGTACGCCGTCGTTCCTGCTGGACGGCGTCGAGGTGGCCAAGGAGGGCGACTCGACGATCACGCTGACGTCGAAGACGCCGAACCCGGCGCTGCCGTACATCCTGCCGAACCCGGCGCTCGGCATCATCAACAGCAAGGTCGCCAAGGAGCACGGCGCCACCACGGACCCGCAGGACAAGGCCGAGCAGTACCTCAACTCGACGTCGGCCGGGTCGGGCCCGTACGAGATCGAGTCGTTCAACGTCAGCAGCCAGGTCACGCTGAAGGCGAACCCCAAGTACCACGGCACGAAGCCCGCCTACGACAAGGTCGTCATCCGCAACGTCGAGGCCGCCACCCAGAAGCTGAACGTGCAGCGCGGCGACAGCCAGGTGGCGCTCAACCTGTCGGGCGACCAGGTCACCGGCATGCCGCCGACGCTGCAGGTGAAGAAGACGCCCTCGGCGAACGTGCTCTTCCTGCTCGCCAACCAGGACTCCGCGGTCAGCAAGACCACCACGAACCCGAAGTTCGTCGAGGCCGTGCGCAAGGGCGTGGACTACGCGGGCCTGCTCGAGCTGGCCGGCGAGGGCTCGACGCAGGCGCCGGGCATCATCCCGTCGCAGCTGCTCGGCGCGCTGCCGCCCGACCAGGGCGCCAAGCGGGACGTCGAGGGCGCCAAGGCGGCGCTGGCCGAGAGCGGGCTGTCGAACCCGACCGTGAAGCTGGAGTACCCGAGCGAGCTGACCGTGAACGGCCTGTCGTTCCAGCCGCTGGCCGAGCGCATCCAGGCCAACCTCAAGGAGGTCGGCATCACGGTGGACCTGCAGCCCGCGCCGGTCACGACGGCACTGGACAACTACCGCAACGGCAAGGAGGAGATGGGGCTGTGGTACTGGGGCCCCGACTACCCCGACCCGAGCGACTACCTGGCGTTCCTGCCCGGCAAGACCGTGGGGCTGCGGGCCGGCTGGAAGGAGGGGGCGTCGAAGGAGCTGGAGTCCGCCGGTGAGCAGGCCGCCGCGGCCATCGGCGACGACGCCCGCAAGGCCGCGTACGTGGACGTCCAGACGAAGCTGAACGCCTCGGGGCCGTTCGTCCCGCTGATCCAGCCGAGCCAGAACATCGTGACGGCCGCGTCGGTGACCGGGCTCGAGTACCACCCGGTGTGGACGGTGGACGTCGCCGACCTCGGCGTGAAGTAGGGGACGTCCCAAGTGTCGGAGACCCAGGAACCGGCGGCGGGCCGGCCCGCCGCCGCCGGCCCCGCCCAGAAGAAGGCGGGGCGGCGGGGCGGGCCTCCGC